>JBBAFY010000058.1:0-15882 GCA_041655135.1 Tissierellales bacterium | reverse complement strand
TATCGATTTAAAATCTGAAAAAGAAAAAGAAATAATTTTCAATATAAATAAGGAAGTAGCCAGATATTTTCATGATAATTTACTTTATGAAAGCAATGCATTAAGGTATTTATTCAATAGGGGAATTAATGAAAAAACAATTAGAGCATATGGAATCGGATACTCTAAGAATAGCTGGGACTCTGTGTTGTCATTTTTGATTAATAAAGGATACTCAGAGCCAATGATTGAGAAAGCAGGCCTAGTTATTAAGCATAGTGACGGAAATAGGTACTATGATAGATTTAGAGGAAGAATTATGTTTCCTATAATTGATTCAAGAGGACGTATATTAGGTTTTGGAGGAAGGTCAACTGGAGAAGCGCAACCTAAATATTTGAATTCGCCAGACACACCAGTTTTCTCTAAAGGAAATAACCTTTATGGAATAAATATTGCAAAGAAATATAGCAGAAATAGAATTATTTTGGTTGAAGGATATATGGATGTAGTATCACTTTACCAACATAAGTTTAATCATTGTGTCGCATCTTTGGGAACTGCTTTAACACCATATCAGTCAAAACTATTAAAGAGATATAGCAATGATATATATATATGCTATGATTCAGATAATGCAGGATTAAATGCAGCAAATAGAGCTTTAGATATAATGAGAGAAGAAAATATAAATGCCAGGGTGGTGTTGCTTCCTGATGGAAAAGACCCAGATGATTTTGTTAAAGAAAATGGAAGTAATAGACTAGAACAATTCATAAGTAATTCTTTTAGTTTTTTAGATTTTAAAATTCATTTTTATAAAAAAAGATATAATTTAAATACCTTAGAAGGAAAAATTGATTTTACTAAAGAAATAGCTAATATGCTAAAAGAGATAGAGAGCCCTATAGAAAGAGACGCATATATTAGCAAGGTATCTTTAGAAACTAATATTTCCACAGATGCAATTAAAGAAGAAGTGCTAAAAAAGCATAAGGGACAAATTAACTTAAAAGGTAAGGACAAGTATATTAATGCTAATAATAGGAATACTAATAAATATAATATTTTACCTGTCAAGTTTAATCTTGAGCCAGGTCATTTAATGGCTGAGAAGAATTTGTTAAATTTTTTAATTAAAGATAAAAAAATTTATGACTATATAAAAGAGAAATTCGAACCAACTGACTTTTTAGATCAAGTATATAGAAGAACAGCGGAGATTATATATGATATTTATTATAAAGATGAAGAGTTTGATTACGAAAAAGTAACCATTCACTTTGAAGGTAAAGAGCTTGAAAAGCTTAAAGAAGTAATTAATCTTGAATCTGACTTTGATGAAGATGAAAAAATGAAAGCTTCAGATGATTATATAAAAAAAATAAATTTTTATGAGTTAAAAATTGAAAAAAATGATATCAAAGATCAAATAGCTGATATTCAGAATAATAAGGAAAGTCTTAAAGGAGATGTTGAGATATTAATAAGAGAATTATGTTTAAAAATAATAGAAATAGACAAGGAACTAAAGCTACATCAGTAGTCTTTGCTGAAAGGAGGGGACTGAAATAAATATTTTGGAGAATCAAAAAGAGCCATATGTAAGCATAGTGAAAGGCCTAACAAATAAGGGAAAAAAGCAGGGAATGCTCTCATATAAAGAAATAATGGATGCTCTAGAGGAATTAGATTTAGATAGTGATCAAATAGATGAAGTATATCAAAATTTCGAGGAAATGGGAATAGATATAGTAGGTGATAAAGAAGAAGATATACTAATTGATAAAGATTTGGAAGAAGAAGAGGAAATAGATATTGAAAAAGAAGATTTATCTCCGCCTAAAGGGATAAGTGTTGATGACCCAGTCAGAATGTATCTCAAAGAAATCGGGAAAGTTCCATTGTTAGACGCAGAAGAAGAGATAGAATTAGCAAAAAGAATGGAGCAAGGTGATGAAGAAGCCAAGCGAAGACTTGCTGAAGCTAATTTAAGGCTAGTTGTTAGTATTGCAAAAAGATATGTAGGTAGAGGAATGCAATTCTTGGATCTTATTCAAGAGGGTAATCTAGGCTTGATAAAAGCAGTAGAAAAATTTGACTATAGAAAAGGATTTAAATTTAGTACCTACGCAACTTGGTGGATTAGGCAAGCAATAACTAGAGCAATAGCAGATCAAGCTAGAACTATTAGGATACCAGTCCATATGGTAGAGACTATAAATAAATTAATTAGGGTTTCAAGACAACTTTTACAAGACCTAGGTAGAGAACCTAGTCCTGAGGAAATTGCAAAAGAAATGAGTTTAGATGAGGAAAAAGTTAGAGAGATTCTTAAGATTGCTCAAGAACCAGTTTCTTTAGAGACTCCTATTGGTGAGGAAGAGGACAGTCATTTAGGTGACTTTATTGAAGATGATGCTGCTCAAGCACCAGCAGAAGCAGCTACATTTACCTTGTTAAAAGAACAGCTAATTGAAGTTTTAGATACCCTTACTCCAAGAGAGCAAAAAGTGTTAAGACTTAGATTTGGACTTGATGATGGAAGAGCTAGAACTCTTGAAGAAGTTGGTAAAGAGTTTGATGTTACAAGAGAGAGAATAAGACAAATAGAAGCGAAGGCTCTAAGAAAACTAAGACATCCAAGCAGAAGCAAAAAACTTAAAGATTTTTTAGAATAAGATTGACTAAACTTAGTTTTAAAGATTCGCACCTGCGAATCTTTAATTTTGATTTTATATTATTTTTGGAGGGTAAAAATGCTAGATACTTTTTTGTTTGATTTAGATGGCACATTGTTACCATTAGATATGGAAAAATTTTTAACAAAATATTTTAGCCAGTTATGCATTAAATTTGAATCTATTTTTGAACCAAGAACATTGCAAAATGCAATCTGGGCTTCTACTAATTATATGATTTCTAACACAGATAAAGAAAAAATGAATAAGGATTGTTTTTTTGAAGATTTTCAGTCAAGAATTGATCATAATATAGAAGATCTATATCCCATATTTGATGAATTTTATAAGAAGGATTTCGTAAATATAAAAGAGGTTGCAGAACCAAACCCTATTGTTAGAGAAATTATAAAGGTTTTGAAAGCAAAGAATTACAACCTAATAATTGCAACCAATCCTTTATTCCCCAAAGAAGCTATATACCAAAGAATAGACTGGGCAGGTCTTAATGTTGATGATTTTATGTTAGTTACTTCCTATGAAAACATGCACTTTTGCAAACCTAATATACAATTTTATAAAGAGATATTAGATAAGATTAATAAAACGCCTGAGAATACTATGATGGTAGGTAATGACGCTCAAGAAGATATTATTTCTTCAACATTAGGGATGAATACATTTTTGATAGAGGATTATTTAGTAGATAGGGGCTTACCGGTATATATTCCTGATTATAGAGGAAGTATGGAAGACTTCTATAAATTTGTCAGGGAATTACCTTGCATTTGAGAATAATAGTTAAGGAGTAAGAATATGAAATTATCACCAAGGCTACAAGCTATTGCAGATTTTGTTTCAATTGGAGCTCAAGTAGCAGATATAGGGACTGATCATGGATATATTCCTGTTTATCTAGTGATGAATAAAATATCCAGCAAAATCATTGCAACTGACATTAATATTGGACCACTAAGGAATGCTAGCTCCTATATTAATAAAAAAAACTATGGAGATAATATAGAAACTAGATTAGGGAATGGACTCGACTGTTTATTGCCAAACGAAGTAGATACTATAGTAATTGCAGGTATGGGAGGATTATTAATAACAGAAATTATAGAAAACTCTGCAAATATTACTGAAACCGTACAATACTTCATACTTCAGCCAATGGCTGCCTCAGAGGAACTAAGAAGATACCTATATAGTAATAAATATATTATTATAGATGAGAAACTTGCAAAGGAAGGTAATAAATTATATGAAATTCTACTTGTAACTCACAGTGAACATAAGATTGAAATTGAGAAGGAAATCTTTTATGAAATTGGGAAAAAACTAATTGATAATAAAGATAAATATCTTGAGGAATTCATAAATAAAAAGATTAATAAGATTAGAAAGATACTTACTAACTTAAAGAATAGCGAGAGCACGGATGGCAAGCTAAGATATGAGTTGCTGATGAATAAGTACTATGATTATAAGGAGGTGTTAGAAGAGTTATGTTAGTTAAAGAAATAATTAAACTGATAGACAAAATAGCACCACCTAAATTAATAGATAAAAGCTGGGACAATTCAGGTTTGCAGATAGGAAGCTTAGGGAGTGAAATTAACAAGATTCTAGTTTCATTAGACGTAAGTCCATCTACTGTAGAATACGCAATAAAAAATAGCATAGATATGATAATATCCCATCATCCATTATTTTTCTCACCAATTAAGTCTATTCTACAAGATAGCATAAGAGGTAAAATGATAACTGACCTAATAAAAAAAGATATAAGTATCTACAGTGTTCATTCAAATTTAGACTCTGCAGAGGGCGGAATTAATGAGATACTTGCAAATAAATTCAATTTGATAAATACCAAAATATTAGCCAAAAGTTATTCTGATAAACTTTATAAATTAGCTGTTTTTGTACCAACTTCTCATAGTACAATAGTAAGAAAAACAATGACTGACAGCGGAGCAGGCTATATAGGCAATTATAGTCACTGTACATTTAATTCAAATGGAACAGGCACTTTTATGCCTAGAGATGGGACAAATCCTTTTATAGGTGAGACTGGTGTTATAGAATATGTAGAAGAAGAAAAAATTGAGGTAATTGTAAATGAGGAGGATCTAAAAAATGTAGTTGAGGCCATGATTAAGGTTCATCCATATGAAGAAGTAGCATATGATGTATATAGCCTCCATAATGGTGGTAAGGAATATGGATATGGTAGAATTGGAGAATTAGATCAAGAAAAGACATTGTATGATTTAGGGGTAATAGCCAAAAATATCTTAAGTTGTGATAACATAAAGATATATGGTGAACCAAAATCAAAGATAAAGAAAGTTGCAATTTGTGGGGGAAGTGGAATTGATTTTTTAGAGGATGCATGCTTAAAAAATGCAGATGTATATATTACAGGGGACATAAAATATCATGATGCTCAACTTGCACTTGAAAAAGAAGTATCCTTAATAGATGCAGGACATTTCTATACTGAGAATTTAGTAATACCATACATAAAAGATTTTTTAACAAGAAATCTTAACAAAGAAGTTCAAGTTTTTGACTATAATGAAAAATGTATACCTTTTATGACTATTTAGTTTTATTTACCTTATATTCGCCTTAAGGGGGGTTAAAGATGAGCCAGCTAAAGCTTTTATGGAGCATGCAGCAACATGATAGGAGATTGGCACAACTAATACAAAAGCTTAAGGAATTTGAAAAAGAAAAGAAAAAGGATGACTTGATAATTATTCTTCAACAGTTGGAATATGATGTAACTAATAAGAGGACTCAAAAAGAAGTAAATGAACTAAAAATTCAAAGATCTAATATAAAATTGGAACAGATTTCATCGAAACTTAAACATATTGAAGAGAAGCTTTATAATGGGAGTGTTTCAGATTTAAAGCAATTGACTTATATGAATAAGGAAGTACAAGATATTAAGAAAGAGTCTGTAAAGCTAGAAAGAGAAACTCTATTATTGATGGAAGAAACCGAAAAACTGGGATATGAGTTAATTGAAGTAGTCAATATGTATGATCAGCTAAAGGAAAAAATTGACGAAAATATTAAAGAAATTGAATCTATGTCAGATAAAATCAAGATAGAAATCAATAAAGAGAAGGTAATAATTGAAAAGATATCATCTAGATTAGCAGAAGATCTTAGGAATAAATATTCAACACTAAAAGTGACTAAAGGGAAAGTATTAGCTCAGGTATTTGAGGGGAAATGTAAAGGTTGTCATATGACTATCCCGCTATTTATTATGTCTAAATTAAAAAACAAAGATGAGATAACATATTGTGATAATTGTGGAAGAATACTATATTATGTGGAATTACAGAGCGATTCTATTAAAAGTTGAAATCGAAGGTCAACTTAAAATGTATTTATAACATACATATATTAGGGAAATGTTAATATTTTCATTTGACTTGAGATAGATTATTGTGATATATTAGATTATGTTAACTGAATAGTTAAGTAAGTCAGATGATCGCATGCTTTTGCATGAGGAAAGTCCGAGCTCCATAGGGCAGGGTGCTGGGTAATACCCAGTGGAGGCAACTCCAAGGAAAGTGCAACAGAGAGATACCGCCAGAACTTTTATTGGTAAGAATTTACTGAATAAGTAGTTAAATAACCTTCATTGGTTATCTGGTAAGGATGGAAAGGTGAGGCAAGAGCTCACCAGAGGCTAGGCGACTAGTCTGCTATGTAAACCCCATCTGGAGCAAGACTAAGTAGGGACTTGAAAAGACGGCTGCCCGTCGTCATCCCGTAGGTAGGTCGCTTGAATCTATTGGCAACAATAGATCTAGATAGATGATCGTTTGATACAGAACTCGGCTTATAGACTTACTTCTATACATAATTCAGTAAAATACAACCCTTTAGTGGTTGTATTTTTTTACTTATGTTCTATATTTTGCAATATAGGAAGCAAGCTAACGAAAAAAAGCAAATGTAAGCACAAAAAAAGTAGGGAGAAGTCATAAAAAGAGGTCATTGGAAAAGTCCCTTAAATAAGTAAAAAACTAAGACCTAAGATTACAGTTAAAAGATGTAATCTTAGGTCTTTTTTGATATAATAATAGTATCAAATAGTGCGGTGATTCTATGATACAAAGACATCAAACCATGGTGCTTAGCGAATACATAAAACTTTATGAATTAATAGTTCCAAAAGATAATATTCAAAGAAAGATGAATGAATTAGTAAACTTTAGTTTCGTTTACGATGAGTTAAAAGATAAATATTACCTTGATAATGGGCGCAATGCAATAGACCCAATTAAGGCTATTAAAGCTAATGTCTAAGTTCAAATCTAATTCAAACACGTGGGTAAGCCGTATGCCTTAGTAGGGCACGTGCGGTTTGATAAGGGGGAAGCTATGAAAATAGTTTCCCTACTTTATTGCCAAAAAACTAATAAAAGCCTTTATTGGAGTGAATCAATTATTATCTAAATTGACACTTATATTTGGATAATACTAAATGAATAGCTAGAAATTAGTTTAAATCATTTTATTATGACTTATTTGTTGGATAAAATACTATTATTGTGCTAAAATTAAATGGAGTGACCCATTTTAACGAAATATAATTATTTAGTATTTCTAAAATAAATTATGGAAGGAAGAATTACATATGTCTGAAATTTTTAAGGGAGCACCCGTCACTAAATTAATTAAGGAAAGAATTAAGGCAGAATCTGAGTCCCTAAGACAAAGAGGTATTGTTCCAACTCTAGGTATTATTAGAATGGGAAATAGAGCCGATGACATTTCTTATGAAAGAGGAGTTATAAAGAATTGTGATTCTGTAGGAATAGAATCTCGTGTATTTGATGTGTCTGCAGATACTTCAATGGATAAATTTGTTGAGTTATTAGAAAAGGTAAATAATGATAGTAGCATACATGGTATTTTAATGTTTCGACCTTTACCAGATCATATTGATTATGAGGTTATTAAGAACCTTATAGACCCCAGAAAAGATGTAGATTGTATGAGCCCAATAAATCTTCAAAAAGTTTTTGAGGGAGAATTAGATGGATTTGTTCCTTGTACCCCAAAGGCAGTAGTAGAAGTTTTAAAGTATTATAATGTGCCATTAGTAGGGGCAAATGTAGCCATAATAAATAGGAGTATAGTAGTTGGAAAGCCACTTAGTATGATGTTTTTAGGTGAGAGCTCAACTGTTACAATATGTCACTCAAAAACCAAGAATTTACCTGAGGTAACAGCAAGTGCAGATATAGTTGTGGCTGCTGTTGGCAAACCCAAAATGCTAGGGCAGGAATATTTTAGCGAGAATAGTGTTGTAATAGATGTTGGAATAAATGATGCAGGTGAAGGTAAAATATGTGGAGATGTAGATTATGATAGTGTTGTTGAAAAAGTAAGGGCTATTTCTCCCGTACCTGGAGGATTAGGTAGCGTAACATCAGCTGTACTACTTAGTCATGTAATCATTGCATGTAAAAACATTATAAAATAGTATTGATAAAAGAAGGACCTTACAGTCCTTCTTTATTGTTCTTTTTATGCAAATAAATTGGTGTTATTATCTACTACAAAAGTGACTTATATAAAAACATAATTTGATGAAGTATGCTTTTCTGCAATTAGCTTCAATTTATTATATTTTAAAACAAAACAAGACATATTTCATTGAAGGAAAAACAGATACATTTAGAGAATAACTCAAACTAGAGATGGCGTAAAAGAGGGGGAGAGAGAATTGAATATTTCACTAGATATTAGGGACAAAGTACTTATTGTTAATTTTAATGGAGAACTGGACCATCATTCTGCAGAAGAAACTAGAAAGGAAATAGACAAGATATATAGCGATAGGAGATTGCTACATATTGTCTTAGATCTAAAAAAACTTAACTTTATGGACAGCTCGGGCATTGGGTTAATAATGGGCAGATATAAGAATGTATCTGATAATGGAGGTAAATTATTTTTAGTTAATGTGTCTTCAAGAGTTGAGAAAATCTTTAGGATGTCTGGAATCCTAAAGATTGTACAAATGTACGATAGTTTAGAAGATGTTCTTGTTAATATCTAAAAGGAGTGATATTGGATGATACAGAATAGTATGAAATTAGAATTTCCAAGTAAGTCCCAGAATGAATCTTTTGCTAGAGTAGTTGTAGCTTCTTTCGCAGCTCAGCTAGATCCAACTATTGAAGAATTGTCTGATGTGAAAACTGCAGTTTCAGAGGCTGTAACCAATGCAATAATACATGGATATGAAGATAGAATAGGTACTGTATTCATAGAATGTAAAATAGAAAACAATAAAATTGAAATAATAGTTGAAGATAAAGGAATAGGAATTGAAGATATAAATAAGGCTATTGAACCATTCTATACTTCAAAGCCTGAGCTTGAAAGATCAGGAATGGGCTTTACTGTTATGGAAACATTTATGGATGAACTTCAATTGATTTCAGAGGCTGGAAAGGGAACTAGGATTAAAATGGTGAAAGTTTTTAGAAGCGTAAAAGCTGAGGAGTAGATAATATGGAAGCAAGCTCTGTTAAGAAAAATAATTTTACCTTGTTAAGTCACTCTGAAACAATGGACTTGATAAAAAAAGCCCAGCAGGGCGATGAAAATGCACAGGCCCTATTAGTAGATCATAATCTTGGTCTTGTAAAAAGTGTGCTTAGAAGGTTTGTAAATCGTGGTCATGAACCAGAGGACCTGTATCAACTAGGATGCATTGGATTATTAAAGGCTATTCAAAAATTTGACGTCAATTTCGAGGTTAAGTTCTCTACCTACGCAGTACCTATGATTATAGGTGAAATTAAAAGGTTTTTGAGGGATGATGGAATAATTAAAGTTAGTAGATCTCTAAAGCAAACTGCAATGAAAGCTAATATTGCAAAAGAAAAGCTGACAAAGGAACTTGGCAGAGACCCAAATATTCAGGAAATAGCAGAGGAAATTTGTGTAGATAAAGAAGATGTTGTAATGGCATTAGATTCAAATGTTCAACCTGACTATTTGTATGATGTTATTCATCAAAATGATGGCTCTCCTATACATTTAATAGATAGAATTATGTCCAGCGAGGATGAAGATGTAGAGCTATTAGATAGAATAACTATAAAGCAAATTTTAGGTCAATTGAAACCAAGAGATAGACAGATTATAATTATGAGATATTTTAAAGACAAGACCCAAACTGAAATAGCCAGTATGCTTGGTATTTCTCAGGTTCAAGTATCAAGAATTGAGAAAAGAGTACTTCAAGATATGAAGGATATGTTAAATAAGGTATGATAAATCATACCTTATTTTTTTGCATTAAAAAAGAGCATTAGGACATAATAAAATCATAAGGTAATTGGAGTTGATTACATATGAAAATTAGAATAGTAAAAATAATTGGATTTTTCTTCATATTGCTATCATTAGTTATTGTAAGCTACTTTGCCTATCAAAACTACAATTCAGTAAATAAAGAGCCTAAAAGGGCAACACTTGTATTAAATTTAGAATAATAGGAGGGATTATAATAGAAAATTTAAAGGTGTTTTTACAGGTGGAGCCGAAAATTACAGCTACTCCTGGACAAGTAATTAAAATAAAGGATATTGCTTCTGTGTTCTGTACGGATAAAACTGTAGAAAAGGCAATTGTAGAACTAAAAATCCATGAAATTGCTAGTAAAAAATTATATGATGTTATTCCAGCATTAAGAATTATAAATGTGATATATGAATATGAAAAAACTATTGATTTAAGAATAATGGGTGAGACAGAGATATTGATTGATGTTAATGGAGATACTAATGAAAGCAAAGTATTTAATATTGCTAAAACTGCTTTAGTTTGTTTTATACTTTTTTTAGGGGCAGGTCTAGCTATGGTAAACTTTCATGCTGATGTAAGTATGGATAAATCACTTGAAATAATTTATCACTTAATTACAGGAGAAGATAAGAAAAAACCACTTATAATGCTAATACCATATTCTATAGGGATTGGTACTGGAATGTCTATATTTTTCAATCATATATTTGAAAAGAAATGGAAGAAGGAGCCAAGTCCACTTGAAGTTGAGATGCTTATGTTTGAAAAGAACATTGATGAATTTATTTTAGATAGAACTAAGCATAATTAACATACATGGTGGTGAAAATATGATAAAGCGATTATTACTTTGCACACTTTCCTTATCTGGTGGAATTTTTGTTGGCTCAGCAGTTGCAGCATTTATAACTCTTTTAGATATAGTACCGAGATTAGCACAAGTTACTAATACTTCAGACAAAATTGGAATATATGAAATATCACTTATTGTTTCTGCAGTTTTTTTCTCGTTATTGACTTTAACGGGATTGAGCATAGGAATTAAATCTAATATATTACTTATTTTAATTGGATTTACCTTTGGTTCATTTGTTGGTTTATTAGCATCTGCTTTAGCAGAAGTTCTAAACGTTATGCCTATTTTATTTAGAAGAGCAAAAATTGAAAAATATGTATTGGTTGTACTTATAGCAATTGCATTAGGGAAGATGGTTGGCTCTTTCTTTAGTTGGAGTATCATAGGCAAACATTAAATGTAAGAAAGGTGAAGAATATTTATGAAAAAAAGGTTTAAAGGTATTGATGTAGTGTCACATTTAAATGATAGTATAGAAAAGCAAAGAACTAGATATCTAGAATATAAGTATCAGCCTGATGACTATATAAGTAAGACAAGAATAAAAGAAAAAACAAATAATATTAGGTAAAGGTAGGGGCGTTTTATGGATAATATAAATCAAAAAGACTATTATGAGTATGTTAAGAAGAAAATGCCAAAGCCTAACTATGTCAAGAATTGCATATGGGCTTTTGTCGTTGGTGGTTTGATTAGTGTATTAGGACAGATAATCACTAACTTCTTTAATGTAAGAGGACTAAGTGAAAAATCAGTAGCTACAGCAACAGCCATTACTTTAGTCTTTTTAGGAGCTTTTTTTACTGGTATAGGTTTATATGACAAATTGGGTAGAGGGGCAGGGGCAGGCTCAATAGTTCCTATTACTGGTTTTGCAAATGCTATAGTATCTCCTGCAATGGAATTTAAGAGAGAAGGCTTTGTACTTGGAGTAGCATCTAAAATGTTTGTTATAGCAGGTCCTGTATTAGTATATGGATATGGTAGCTCAATACTGGTTGGTATTATATATTTATTATTAAAAAAATAGGAGGTAATGACTTGGCACAAAAGAGATTAGGCAAGCAAACGGTGGTTCTAGTAAATCCGCCTTCTATTATTTCTACTGCTACAATAGTCGGACCTAAAGAGGGAGAAGGTCCATTGAAAGGCTATTTTGATCTTGTATTAGAAGATGATTTATGGGGAGAGGATAGTTGGGAAAAAAGTGAAGCTAAACTACAGCAAGAAGCAGTTAAATTAGCTTTATTCAAATCAAAAATGGTACCTTCACAGGTTGATTATTTATTTGGTGGAGATTTATTAAATCAAATTATATCATCAGCTTATGCTGCGAGATCACTAAAAATCCCTTTTTTTGGGTTGTATGGTGCGTGTTCTACTAAGTCAGAATCCTTAAGCTTAGGCGCTATGTCCATAGATGGAGGATTTGCAGATACTGTAGTATGTGTAACATCTAGCCACTTTAGTACTGCAGAGAGACAGTATAGATTTCCACTAGAGCATGGGAACCAAAGACCGCCGACAGCTCAATGGACAGTTACAGGGTCAGGAGCATCCGTTTTGTCATCTAAGGGAAATGGACCATATATAACTCATATTACCACAGGAAGAATTATTGATCCTGGAATAGTAAATGCTAACAACATGGGATCAGCTATGGCACCTGCAGCTGCAGATACTATTATACAACATTTTAAGGATACAGGTTTTAAGCCTGAAAATTATGATTTAATAATAACAGGTGATTTAGCTTCTTTAGGAAAGGATATTGCTGAGGAACTAATAGTTAAAGAAGGCTATGATATATCAAAAATTTTCATGGATTGTGGGATTGAGATATTTGATGCTGAGAGACAAGACACACACGCAGGAGGAAGTGGATGTGGGTGTTCAGCAGTTGTCTTTGCAGGATATCTATATGAAATGCTAAAGAGCAAGAAATACAATAAAATTATGTTAGTCTCAACTGGGGCTCTCCATTCACCAACTATAATGCAACAAGGGGAGTCAATACCAGGAATAGCCCATGCAGTTACTATAAGCAATGAGAGGTAGGGAGGATATCTATGGATTTTATTAAAGTTTTTATTGTAGGCGGTATTATATGCGTGATCGGACAGATAATCATGGATACTACAAAGCTTACTCCTGCCCACGTACTTGTACTATTTGTAACATCTGGCGTTGTACTTACAGCCATAGGCATATATGAACCTATAGTTAAATTTGGTGGTGCAGGAGCTACAGTTCCATTACCAGGGTTTGGATATGCTTTAGGCAAGGGTGTAATAGAAGCTGTAAATAAGGACGGAATAATAGGAGCCTTTACTGGTGGAATAACTGCAACTGCTGGAGGTGTAGCTGCGGCAGTTTTCTTTGGATATCTTATGGCAGTTATTTTTACTCCCAAAACTAAGTAATAATATTAAGGAGAGAAAATGAAGAGAAAGTTGATTTTAGTCACAGATGGAGATGAGGTTGCAAGAAAAGCAGTTGAGAGAGCTACTATGAACATTGGAGGAAGATGTATATCTAGATCTGCTGGTAATCCTACTCCTATAAGTGGTATAGAGATTGCAAGTCTAATTAAAACTGCCTTACATGATCCAGTGGTTGTAATGGTTGACGATATAGGTAATCCTAACTTTGGAAAAGGAGAGCAAGCTTTGTCTTATTTACTTAATAACTCTAATTTAGAGATTCTTGGAGTTATAGCAGTAGCGTCTAATACTGAAGGTGTTCAAGGAATAGAAGTTGACTTTTCTATTGATCATAAAGGTAAAATTGTAAAAAATGCTGTTGATAAAAATGGATTTGAAACAGATAGTAAAATACTATATGGAGACACAGTAGACGTTTTAAATAGTTTTTCACTTCCTCTTATTATTGGTATTGGAGATATTGGAAAAATATTTGGTGTAGATAGATATACAAATGGAGCGCCATTAATAACTAAAGCCTTAAAAGAAATAATCAATAAGAATAAGGAAAACTAAAAAACTAGAGACCATAAATTGATCTCTAGTTTTAAAATGATTATTTTAGTCATCATTGTCTAAATTATTACCTTCATCAGAATCATTTTCATCATTGTTGTTATCTCTATTCCCATTGTTAAACCAATAATCAAACCAATCAAACCATTCGTCATCGATTGTTTCACTTTCAATATGAGTATCACATTCTTCAGTAGGTAGAGTGTATTCGTAGTCTCTAGGTACAAGCCCATTGTGTTCTTCGGGGTTATACTCTGGGTCACGTCTAATAAAAACTTTGTTCTCTATTAACTCTGGTGGACAATATTCTGTTGCAAGTTTTCCTGTACTAGTGTCTATTCCAACTTCTATGTGTACATTACAATCTTCTGTAGGTTCAGTTCCTTTAATAAATATTTCTGTCCTTACAGTGCTGCCCCTAGGGTCGCGAGAACACAATTCTGTTGCAAGCTCTCCAGATATTTTACAGATTTGTTTTGTTACAATATTTTCAGGTTTTGAAAAGTTTTTAGCTTCATATCCTTCATGTACACTTGTCATAATGTATGACCAAAAATCTGAAGCTATTACGCTTCCCTTTGACATTTTGATTTGAGGAGAATCATTTCCTATCCAGACCCCAGCTACATAGTAAGGAGTATACCCTGTAAACCATACATCTCCTTGATCCTGTGTAGTACCAGTTTTTCCTGCAACAGGTATTTCCATATTATTTCTTAGTTTTGCTCTCCCTGCAATACCATTTGAAACAGTAGTTCTCAAAATATCAGACATGATATATGAAACCTCAGGTGAAGTTACAATGGTTTTTTTAGGTTTGTTTTCAAGTATAACATTATCATATCTATCTAGGACTTTAGTGTAGGCTATAGGTTCGTTAGCTACACCATTATTAGCAATTGTTCCATATGCAGCTGTTATTTCTAATGGAGTTAGGCCTTTAGTCATACCGCCTAGCCCTAGAGCTGAAAGATTTTCGTCATTAGTTCCTTTATTGTCTAGTCTAGTTACGAAACTATCTCTTCCTTCTTCCTTTATGATACCAAGCTTTATCATATACTCCATTGAAACGTTAATACCTATATTACTTAGCATTTTAACTGAGTTTACATTTACAGATTGTTCTACTGATTCCCTTAGGGTCATTAGTCCACGATAGCCTGTGTACCAGTTTCTTGGCCATAGATTTCCCTTATGGTCATAATAAGGAATATCATCAATAGCACTTGCAGCTGTAAAACCATTATCTAATGCAGGAAGGTATACTGCAATAGGCTTTATTGCAGAGCCTGGTTGTCTCTGAGAAAGAGCTCTATTAAATAGCCTGCTACCTTCTAAATCTCTACCTCCAACTAAGGCCTTTATTTCACCTGTATTGTAATCTATAATAACAGTTGCAGATTGAGGTTGGACTACGCCATTTTTATCGCTGTTTTGAAAATACGTAGGACCAATTAAAAGAGTACCGTTTTCGTTTACTTTATAGAAATCCTTATGATTGTTTAAATAAGAGTTTTTAATTATAAGCTCTCTTTTTTCGCTAATGTCATAATTATCAGCTGTAAGAGCCAGAGAACCTACAACATGCTTAACTAGGTTTTTATTTTCATCAATTGTATAATAGTCCTCAATATCAATTGTTTTTGGGTAGATATTAAGTTTCTTATTATTAATTATTAAGTTTCCTTCATCAGTTATTGTATAGGTTCCTGAATCTACAATGAAATAGCCATTTTCATCAATTAAGTTTGATTCTTTATAAAGAACTACCTTTTTATCGTCACCAATAATATTTTCATTTTTGTCTACAGACCAGTCTACAAGTATAGGACCTTTGATTTTGTCTATATCTCCTCCTACTAGTATTTCTCCGAAATCATCATAGGCTTTTTCCACTTTTTGCTGCATGTTTAAGTCCATAGTAGAATAAATCTTAAGACCACCTGTATAAAGTTGTTTTTCAGCTTCTTCTTTTGTATATCCAGACTTATTGATTAAATCA
>JBBAFY010000057.1:0-16944 GCA_041655135.1 Tissierellales bacterium | reverse complement strand
ACTGGAAACTTGGATGAAAATACTGGTCAAGAGGTTCTTAGACTCATAAAAGAATCTGCTAAAAAGTTTAATCAGACTATTGTATTAGTTACTCATGATATGGAAATTGCTGCAGAAGCAGATAGAATTATTACTATAGTTGACGGAAGAATTTCTTCTATTGTAGATTCCAATGGGTCACAACATGCTTAATAGAATTTATGAACAAGTTAAGGGAAGGGGATAATATGAAGATATGGGATATAGCCAAAAGAGGTCTTAAGGGGAGAAAAAAAGATACTCTTTTGCTTAAGCTAGTTATTACACTTTCATTTATATTTATTGTCACATCAACCATTTTTGAAGCAAGTATAAATAAGACTAAACAAGAACAACGTATAGATTTATATAGTGAATGGCATGCAGCTTATCTTAAAGGCGATGAAGAGACCTTAGAGAGATTAAAAAAGGAACCTGCAGTTGACAAGGCTGGAATCAGCTTAATTATAGGTGAATCAGACAAAGCTGGAGTAGTAGGTTCATTTAATCAAGATTTAATAGACATGGGAAGATTTTCACTGTATAAAGGTAGTTATCCAGAAGCATCTAATGAGATAATGCTTGAACTAAATCAGATGAGCAAAATGAATCTTGATTTAGAGGTAGGACAAAAGATACAAGTTGCTATACCTATCCAAACAGTAGATGGCAGTATGAAAGAATACATAAAAAGTCGGAATGAAGAGTTTAATGAAATAAATGAAGAGTTTAATGAAATAATAGAAAAGGAATTGGAGAATGTAAATCTTCTAGAAGTAGATTGGTTAATTGAAGAATATAAGAACACTATAAGTGAAACAGGTGAATTACCTGAGGATGAAGGAGAGTTATTAGATGCCCTAAGATTCTTATACAGGAGAAGTAAGGTAAATTATAATGTACAGCATCATATACATCATGAAACCCCTTTCGAAGAAATAGGTGATGTTACAGTAGTTGGAAGTAATGATTATTTGCTTTATTATTTCGGAGATGAAGAAGTAAGTCCAGAGGCGATACGTAAAAAAGGGCTTCTGAGGAACCAAAAGATAATTCTAAAGAAGGAATTTATTGTTACAGGTATTCTAGAAACTTATTCGGATAAATGGGACTTAGGAGGATATCAGACTCCCAATGCTTTCATTACTGAAGAAGGTGCAAAGGGTGTTGTAGATGCTTTTTATGGTACTACTATAGGAGACTTTTCCAATTATAAAATGGATTACAATATTTTCTTATATTCAAATTCTGCTAAAGAAAATTTATATTCACAATTAGCATCTGAATATCCAAATATAAAGGAAGAGTTTGAAGAAGATAAGTCAAACACAGAGATGTATGAGTGGTATGGGAGACAGATGTTTGGTTTAACAAATGAAGAAATAGATAGTAGATTTGAATCAGTGGGTAGTTGGAATGTGAGTAGGCTTGAAGTTGGGCGTGACGACTATATAGAAGGGACAAAAAGCTCTGAAAATAAGATGGAGGTAAATACTGATAACTTCCGAAGAAACACTTTTACGTATCCAGAAGTCACTGCTTCAACTGAATACGTTCTGACACTAACTATAATTGCAGTTATATTTATTGCAACTGCTTTAGCCATATTCCAAATATTTTTAACACAGATGAAGAGGAGAGCCAGAAAAATAGTTTTATTAAAATCCATAGGTGCAACTAATGGGCAAATAATAAAGATACTTATATGTGAAGGGTTATATCTATTGAGAACTGGTCTGGTTATTGGAATACCTGGTGGATTTGGTCTAGCAGCTCTTATAGTATATGGAATGAATGCATTTGGTGGAAGAAATCTTCAATTTTATGTAATTCCAACCTTTCTTATTCTTGGCATATTAGCGGGATGTTTAGCTTTGTTTATAGGTATGTCAGTACCAATGTTATTTGCAATAAGAATACCTTTAGTTGGAGCTATGTCAAAGCCTCCAAAGCATAAAAAGATTAAGCATAAGAGTAATAATGAAGAAATAATGAAGCGTCAGACCTTTGCTTATATTAACTGGAGATACTTTAAGCTAAACAAGGGTAAAACACTAATATCCTTTGGGATATCCTTTATTACCATTACTATTATACTTACAACAATTCTTTTGTCTTATCTTTCTTTTGATAATTATAAGACTACAGTTTTAGCCAACAATAGACCAGATTATGCAATGGAAACCTTTTATGGAGAGTCTACTAGAACTTTATCTCAAGCAAAAGAAGACTTAATGAATATTGATGGAGTAGAGCATACAGAGATCTATAAGGTAGGCAAGCAAACCTTCTTATGGTATGAAGGAATAGAAGAAAATAAAATCCTAAATGATTTTAAACAGCTATTGCCAGGCACCTTGCTACCTATTCATTTTTCAAGCTATGACAAAGACCTTGAAGGACAACCTGAGTGGATTAGTAATGCATTTTATACTAAGGTTTATGGTGTAGATAGTGATAGTGAATTATTTAATCGCTATAATTCAACTCTAACAGAAGGAAGTATTAATAAAGAGGCCTTTGAAAAGGGAGAAGAGGTCATATTATTAATTCCATTGTATTTAGCAGAGAACAATAATAATAAGAAGATTTTTAGTGAGGCACAGGTTGTAGCTGCAACAAATGAAAGTGATAGAATGAGATGGTTATTTGAACAAAGTGGCACTAGTAATATTACTTATAACAGCAGATTTAATAAATATTATTATGCACAAAAGGACATTAAACCTGGGGACACAATTTATTTATCCTCAGATGATGAAAAAATAGCTGGGGACAATTATGCAGTGAGTTTTACTTCAAAAGAAGTCAAGGTTGGAGGGATTATTCACTACTTTCCAAGGCAAGGAATGTGGCCATTTACAAATAATGTAACACCCTATGTAGTAATTGGCTCAATAAACTGTATGGAATCTATATATCCAGGTTCTAAATTTGGATTGTTTCAAAAAACTTTATCTGAAATGAAGAGTATGGTAGATTCTTTGTACCCTACTAAACATGGACGGACTCTTTGGTATATAAATACTGATTCAAGAGAACAAGATACTGTGCTGGATTCAAAACTCTTAGCCTATGCTAATAATAATGGATATACATTATATAACTATAAAAACAGTAGTTCTCAATTATATCAAGAAGCATTTAACAATGCCATTATTATAGGATTATTGGGACTTACAGCTGCAGCAATAGCGTTTATTATACTTTACAATACCATGGTATCAAAAATGGAACAGGACAAAAATCGAATAGGAATATTACAATCTTTTGGAGTGACGAAGACCCAATTTTCAAAACATTATATTCGAATAGGTACACTCAATGGTCTTTTATCTGCCTTAATTGCTAATATACTACTTATAATAGTACTATTCATAACTTCCTTGGTTTCAATAGATGGGATAAGTATGACATTTAGTGATTATATAAAGGACATATTCTTGTATAAGCTTTGGTTATATCCATGGACTATACATCTTGTTGTATGTTTAATATTCTTAATATTAACAGTACTAACATATTATTTACCTAGCAGAAATGTAACTAAGCAATATCCAGTTGAGAATATTAGAAGTCTTGGTCGATAAAGATTATAAGTAGCAAGCCTTGGTTAGAGTTGGAAAAGCTAATCAAGGCTTTTTATTTAAGTTTTTTGAAGCAAGTGTCTATATAAAAAGAACATTTTGCAATAAAAAAAGATAATATTTGACAAGTTTTTAGTAATTATTATGATATTGTAGAATAAATATGGGACAGAAGGCTTACTTATATTGAAGTCAAAATTCATGAATAGGAGGAAAATTTATGGAAGGTAAAGCTATCAAGGTTATTGTGGCAATGATTTTAACATTAACTATGGTTACTATGACTGGTTGTCAAACTATTGAAAGTATAGTTGACTCTGGAAAAGTAATTAAGGACATTCTAGATCCATCCATAGATGTTAATGAAGAAACTGTAAAAGATTTAATAGGTTTAGATAACCAAAATTCTAAGAAAATAGTAAAGGAAATATTAGATTTAGCCAGAACTTATTATGAATTTTCATATCCTTTGATAGAAGATAATATTTCTGATTTAAAATTGAAACTTCCTAGCAAACCGGACTTTAATAGAAAATCTATAGATAAAACAAAAAGCAATGATCTTGCAGAACTTTCAGCAAAGAGTGCATTAACCATGTCTATGTCAAACTTTTCTATAGCCAGTGGTGCAGTTGCATTAGCTTATGATCCAGGCTCTGCGTTGGCAGCACATAATTTAGCAGCGGCAATACGTATTTCAATGGAAAGAACTAACCTAGAAATATTTACACATGAAAATCTCCATCCTTTAGAAGACAGTGCAGCATTGTATCTATACTCAATAGCTTTAGAGCCTGAAATTGTAGACTCATACTTAAATCTTGGATATATTTTTATGGAAATGGCAGGACAAGAAGAAAAAATAGCTAAAACACCATATTTTACTTTAGATTTAAGCAAAAAACAGCTTCTGGATCAAACTAAAATGTTATTTGAACGAGCATTACAAATTGACAATGAAAATCTTCAAGCCAATAGAGGTATGGCAGACTATTATTATGCTAAAGGGAATAGGGATAAATGGCTAGAATGGTTGTTAAAATCTTCTGAAGGAGTAACATTCCATAAAAATACACAGAAAAAAACTGAAGATATTAGAAAAATAGCAGAAGAAAATAAAGGCTTATCAGAAGAAGCTGCAAAGGAAGCAATTGACAGATTAAGTCAAATAGAAGTTTTCACAACAGCTGATTATTTTGATGAAATAGATCCAATGATTGCTACAGCTATTCGTGAAATCATGAAAACAATGCCTAAAGATGATATGAGTTTTTCGATTTCTCCTAAACCATATGCTTCAGAGGTAACATCCTATGAAATTTTTGACAAACAACATCTTTCAGGAGCATGGAGTATTATGATAGAATTAGAGAAAGTCTATATAACTGGTATGATAGTTTTTATAATGAAAAAGAAGCATTAGATGAAAAGCTATATGAGCAAACAGAAAATATCGATAATGATAGAATGGAAGAGCTAGCAGACCGCATAGGTAAAGGAGATTTATCTGCTTTACAAGAGTTACAGCATTACATGAACTCTACAGCTCCTAGTCTAGATTTATTTCCTGGATATGACTATGAAAATCTTGAATCAGTTACGAATGCAATAATAATGAATAATCAGGCACTGTTCCAACAGAGACTAGGTAATTATTATCTGTTTTTAGACCAAAAGCTTCAAAATAGTGAAAAAATATATCGTAGTAGTTATGAAGTATTTGACAAGAAAATAGAGGAGATAAACAAAGTAGAAGAGGATAGATTAGAAGAGTTATCTGATCAGTTAGCAAATACTGAAGATGAAAACACACAAAAAAAGATAGAAAAACAGATGGAACAAGTAAGAATTGAGTATGCTGGACAACGGAATCAGATTAGACAAAGTACATTTGCTAGCTTAACTGGATCAATTTACAAAAATTATACAGAAGCTTTAAGCACTCTACCTAAAATGTGGAGTGAATGCGTACCACTTTTACGCTTTAACCAAGAAGAAGACCAAAGAAACATGTTTTATTATGAGTTATGTGAATTTACAATATCTACAGTAGATAGCTTTATTAATTTAGTAATAAATGCAGGTGATCTTGGTGGATGGGAAGAAGCTAATACTCTAGACTGGGAAGCTGCTCAAGCTGAAATAGAAGAGCTAGAAAGACTAAGAATAGAAGCGGTAGAAGAAGCTTGGAATAAAGCCGCAGAAGAGCTTGCTCGTCAGAAAATTCCAGCTCCAGTAAGAGCAATTCAATCATTAATAGGAAAGGAAACTTCTCTTTCTTACGATTTTGGTCCTATTAGTTTATCTATTTCACCAACTAGCATAACTGTTGAAGGTGCATTAGTAGTTGCAGGAGAATACAGCTATGATTGGGTAAATAACTCAGAAACAGTTGGATTGGGAGTAGGTGCTGCTTTTAAAAAGAAAGGCATTGGAGAAGTAGGGACATCAACCCTAGTTACGATTACATTTGATAGCAATACTGGTAATGTTAAAGAAATTGATTGGAAGGCCTCTGCAGGTGCACAGGTTGAAGTTGGGAAATTTAGTATAGGGGAAAAGTTTACTACATCTGTCATGCATGGATCAAAAACGTCCACATCATTTGGATGGGGTAATACTGCCATATCTAACTAAATAACTCAAATTATAATACTTTAATTTGCAACATAATTTGCTAGTGCTGACAATGGTAGGTTTTAATACGAAAAATATAAGGCCATGATTGAAATTATTCAATCATGGCCTTGTGCTGTCATTTGATATATTATTTAAACTTTTCGTAACTTCTTAGACCCATAGCTATAGCTTGCTCTCTAGTTGTATTAGCATATCCTTCTGCTATTTGTGCTGAAGTAATAGCCTTAGGCATAAACTTGCCATCAGAACCTTGAATAATTCCGTTTTTGCTCATGAATCTAACATGGTCTAATGCCCAAGAAGATATATCTTTTTCATCCTTAAAGGTTGGTGCTCCACTTGTGGAAGTATCTAAATCTTTAACCATTATTCTTATTGAACGACTTAGCATAGTTGCAACTTGCTCACGATTTATAAGTTTATTAGGCTCAAAGGTAGTAGCTGATGTTCCATCAGTTATTTTTAATTCGTAAGCTTTAAGAATCTCTGGGTTATCTGTGTCCTTAAAAGGATTTGCTACTGTAATATTAGGAGTAAAACCAGTTGTTTTTTCGTAAAGCTTTACAGCAAGCTCAGCAAATTCTTCTCTGGTAATAGGTTTTGTCATGTCAGCGCCCTTCAAAGAATTAGGAATCAAACCATAATCATTAGCTTTGTCTAGTTCTGGCTTAGCCCAGTTAGAAGCATCACTATATGCCTCCATCTTTGTTGAAACTATATTTGAGAATGTAGAGTGAAGCTTAGGTCCAGAAGTGGTAGGAGCTCCTTCCAATGCAACTCTGAAAGAGTAAGTGTTTTCTGCTATAACTACTTTATCAGCGAATCCTTCTTCAACTGGATCTATAGTAGCACTATTTAGCAGCATTTGGCTAGGTGCTACAGCCATTTCATCCCAATGCTTGTCTGACAACCATGGGCCATTCCCAATCTTAAAATCAATTACATGATAAACAGGAAAAAACTTATCTGCCTCATTTGCAGAAGCTGGGTTTGCCCAATTTAGCTGGAAGTATGGTTTTCCATTAGTGTTTTTTATAACTTCAACCTTAAGATTTGTTGGAGGATCTAGTTTTGTTGGAGCATTACTAGATGCATTTTTACCAATGGCAAAGACATCAGAATAAGGTGAAAATACTGTATTAGATTCTTCTGGTTCTAGTACATATCTCATTCGAAAAGAATAGGTATTATTAGCTAAATCAAAGGTATCTGATGGACCACTGTTAGGATCTAAATGCCAGGTAACAAAGAACAGCTCTGAACTGCCGTTGTTATCTATTTGCACATTTGGCATATTCTCGTAAAAGTAACCATTAGTGTCATCATTGAAATTAGGATCCTCTGGTGATGGACAAATATTCCACTGACCATCGTTTTTCTTCCAGTCAACCAAATAAAATAATTGTGCATATTCATCATAGTCCGAATCATTTACATCTTCTGAGGCCTGTACTATACTTATAGGATTAACCCATGTTACCCTAAGTATATCATTATCATCTCTGACCGTAAGGCTTTCAGGCTTTTCTAAAGATGTTGGAACAGGTTTTTCTGCAAAGACTTGTACTCCACAGGATAATATTAATATTAAAACAAGAGTTAGACTTATTATTCTCTTACGCATGATTATTACCCCCATTTTATAATTTTGTACCTTATCCATATACTAAACAATAAGTACTTGATTTTCTTTCAAAATAATTTCATTATTCTTTCAAAAAACTGCTCTTTTATATATGTTTATTCATTTGCTTGCAGGGAATAATTATAATGAGGTGATAAAAGTGGAATTTCATGTATCAAATAAAGCAAAAGAGCAGCTAGAACAAGAATTCAGCGGAAAAACTGTAAGGATTTTTCCCTATAAAAAGGGCTGATCAGGGGTAATATTTGACTTGGCTCAGGATGAGCCTAAAGATGATGACAATGTTTATGATATTGGTTCTGTAAAAATAATAGTTAATAAGAAAATAGAAAGCTATGCACCATTAATAGAGATTGACTATGAAAGCTATGAGTGGGGAGACGATTATGTTATAGTTACTCATTTTTAGTTTGTTTTAGTAGATGTTTGGGAATGTAACTATAGTAATTAGCATCAGACTATAGATCTTATATTTAGGTTTATAGTCTTTTTATTGTTTTATTTCTTAAATTCTCAATATGTCATCATTTTGTAATCAAATCGTAACTTTAAATACGCACTAAATAATGTAGAATATTAGTAGAAGCTATTTGCTATAAAATTAAAGGGGGCGTATAAAATTAAAATATTGAAATGGAATCTGTTTATAATCCTATTAGCATTAATTATGTTTATTCAACTGCCCAGTCCTGAGGCTATAGCCATTAATGAACCCAGACTGCTGTTAAATGGACGCAATATTACCTCAATAGCTGAACCAGTGATTCAAAACGACAGGACTCTTGTACCCATACGTTTCATTGCAGAACAGCTAGGAGCACAAGTTTACTGGAATAGTGAAAATCGAACAGTTAAAATAGAGAAAGGAAATATGTCAGTACTTTTAAGGATTGATAGTCATTTATTCACATATGAGAAGGATGGGAAGCAATTTTATTTAAGTGATGTTCCCCCAACAATTATCAATGAACGGACATATGTACCTCTTAGATTAGTTGGTAACGCATTAGGTATAGGCATTGATTGGGAAGCAGCAACTAGTACAATTTTAATAGATTCAAAAGTATCTTCAGAAGTGGTACCATTTTTTGATGTTAAAATTTCATCTCTTAATTCCGGACAAGCCATTACAGGAAAAACAGAGTTGCAAATAAAAGTGCCTAACAATGGATACCCAAAGGCAGTAGAGATTAAATACCTATTATTAGATCCTAATACTGCTAAAGGCACTGTAATTGCAAGAGGGAGTCAGTTATCAGCTAAATATACATGGATACCAAACTTAAAAGAAAGTGGAGAAAGGGTGCTTGTGGCTGCTCTTTATGATAATAATGGAAGATTTTTAGCAGGAGAATCTATACCTGTAAATGTTAAGGTTACACCAAAGGTTTCTTTAAATGGTTTAACACAAAACCAAAATGTAACAGGAACAGTTTCTTTAAGTGCTGATACTAATTTTATTGCATCCTATGTAAAATATGAGATTGTCAATTTAGATAGCAAGAAGCTAAAAGTGACTCCTGAATCTGATCCATATGGACCATATACATGGACACCAGCCATGTATGAAAATGGGAACTATGCCTTTAAGGTAATAGCTTATGATAGTGATAATAAAGCCTATGAGAGTCAGGTTATAAACGCTAGGATTGAAGTTCCTCGTAAATTTACTTTAGTAGGTGTTTCCAAAGGTATGAAGATTAATAAGCCTGTAACATTATCAGGGTCATTAAACTTCTATGTAAGTCAAACTGAGTATGTACTAAGAGACCCTAAGACGGGAAAGGAAGAAATTCTAAAACAATTACCATATGGAAGTTATAAATGGTTCCCAGGTCCAGAGTATTCAGGTACTAAGGAGTTATTTGTCAGAGTTAAGGACACTAGAGGAGTAACTCATGTAAGCAATAAAGTAAGCGTAAGTTTAACAGGAGTTCCTAAGCTGTTTTTAGAAGGTGTAGGGCCTAAGCAAGTTGTAACAGGGGCTGTCAAGCTAAAGACTGTTAGCAATGTAGCTTTAGAAAAGGTAAACTATATTCTTATAAATGCTTCGACAGGAGCTAAAAAGATTATAGCATCTAATCAGGCACCATCGACAGAATACACATTTACACCTGCCCAAGGAGATGAAGGAAATTGGAAGATTCATGCTGAGGGTATATATAACTCAGGAAAGAAAGTACTAAGTGAAGAAATTCCTTTTAGAATATTTCTAGGTAAGACCTATTCATCTACTCCAGTCATTGAAAAAGAAAAATTTATTGAGTTAGCATCTGGATTAGCTAAAGATTCATGGAAAAAGACAGGTATGTCAGCAGCCATACAAACTGCTCAAGCCATTCATGAAACAGGATGGGGGCAAAGTGTACCAGTAGATAAGTATAGTGGTAAGATATCTTATAATCTTTTTGGATATAAAGGTAGCGCATCAGCAGGCACCGTAACATCTAATACATGGGAAGTCTATAATGGAGTATCCTTCCGTGTAGATGCAGAATTTAGAGCATATAAAAATGTAAATGAGAGCTGGGCTGATTACAACAATTTACTACTAACTAGAGAGAGATATGGGATTTTCAGAGAGGTAATGCATGATAGCACTTTAGGTGCATGGGCCATAAGAAGAGCAGGATATGCTACTGATCCACAATATTCAATGAAAATAATGAGACTTATTAATCAATATAATTTACATGAGCTTGATGAAATAAGCATATAAGAAAAGTTTTTAAACTAAGTGTTATAAAAAAAGAAGTATCTCAATTCACTTTAGTGTTTATAGAGATACTTCTTTTGTATTCTTATATATCCTTTTCCATAAAATTATCATTTGTAATTGTAAAGGAATCCTTGATACCTTCAGTAATATACACATTTTTGTCCTTATCTACAAAAATGGCATCGATTCCGTCAAGATTTTCAATTAGGGCCATACCTTTTTCAAGTCCAAGTGCAAATATTGCAGTGGATAATCCATCTGCATCAATAGAGATATCGGATATTATACTAACTGCCATTAAAGAATTCTCTACTGGATAGCCTGTGAACGGATCTAATATATGGTGATATGTTTTTCCGTCTTTAGTAAAGTTTCTTTCATATACTCCAGAAGTTACTATGGTTTTATCTTTAATATTTATGATCCCTATATATTTGTTTCTAGGTTCAAATGGGTTTTGAACCCCTATATTCCATTTATCAGTCTTTAAATTTCCACCTAAGGTTAATATATTTCCACCTAAATCAATAATTGCATTATTTATGTCTTGTGATTTTAAATAATTTGCGATTATGTCAGCAGCATATCCTTTGGCAATCCCACCTAAGTCTATTATCATGCCTTCCTCTGCTAACATAATGCTTTTATCTGATTCATTAAGCAAAACCTTATTATAATCGACTTTACTTAAAGTCATATCGATCTCACTTTGTAATGGAACCCTTGCATCTTTACTACCAATCCCCCATAACTGTACTAAAGGGCCAATGCTAATATCAAATCTTCCCTCTGAAAGCATAGAATAATACTTGCCTTTTTCAATTACATAATAGGTTTCTGGCGATACTTTAACATAGGATTTACCAGCGCTTTTGTTGATTCTAATTACTTCACTATCTTCTATGTTAATGCTCATCTTATCTTCGATATCCTTTAAAATATCAAAGGCTTGGTCAAACAACTTCATAGGCTGAGATTCTGGTAGCTTTATCTGTACTACCGTTCCTAATAGAAAGCTTGTTTTTTCTTTTATTAAACTGTCTTCAGATGGATTCATCTCTTTATATTTGCTGAAAACTGAATACAACCCAATGGCTATTACAACAATTGATAGTGATATGATTATTGCTCTTTTTGCCTTTTTCATGCCTTACCTCCAAATTAGGGTATATACTAAACAAAATCATTATAACATTATTAAAAATATCTTTAAAGTAAAAGTATAAAATTACTTATTTTTTTCGACAAATAGTAGAAACTAACCATGAACAAAATAAACAAATTGTATAGGTAATGACCAAAAGCATCGTATATATAGACAATTAGTCTATTTGTGATAATATTTTAACTAGGATAGTTTGTAGATTATCAAACTTTTATAAATATAATAATGGACTTCATTTATGAGATATTATCTCATATGAGTGCAAATAAAGGGAGGTCAAGTAATGACTAATGCTAAACAAGTAATAGTACTAGGTGGTGGCTATGGTGGTATATTAGCTGCAAAAAAACTAGGAAAATTGTTTAAGAAAGACGACAATGTAAAGATAACATTGATTGATAAAAAGCCATATCACACAATGTTGACAGAATTACATGAAGTTGCTGCAGACAGGGTACCAGAAGATTCTATCAGAATCGAGTTTGAGAAGGTATTTGCAAAAAGAAAGGTAGATTTTGTACTTGATGAAATAATTGATATCGATTTTAAAGGAAACACTTTAAAATCAGAAAAAGGAACTTATAAATATGATTATCTAGTAATGGGTACAGGCTGTAAGCCAACGTATTTTGGGATACCAGGAGCAGAAGAATACACTAAAAAGCTATGGTCATATGAAGATGCTGTTGGACTTAAAGAGCATATACTTCATATGTTTAGAGAAGCAGTTAAAGAACCTAATGCAGAAAAAAGAAGAAAAATGCTTACTTTTGTAGTAGTAGGTGGGGGATTTACTGGAGTAGAAATGATAGGTGAACTTGCAGAGTGGAGAGATAGACTATGCAAAGATTTCTATGTAAATAAAGATGATGTAAAGCTTTATGTTGTAGATGCTCTACCAAAGATTCTTCCAATATTCCCAGACAAACTAATCAAGAGAGCAGAAAATAGACTTAGAAAATTAGACGTTGAAATTGTAACAGGAGCAGGAATCACAGAAGTTAAACCAGGCAGTGTAATCATGGGTGAAAAAGGCACAATAGAGGCTGAAACAGTAGTTTGGGCAGCAGGAGTTGAAGGTGCTGATTTATTAGATAATATAGAAATTGAACAAAAAGGTAGAAAGAGAATAGTTACAAACGATAAACTTCAATCAGTAGATTATGATAATGTTTATGCAGTTGGAGATAATATATTCTATATACCTGAAGGTGAAGAAAGACCTGTTCCACAAATGGTTGAGAATGCTGAACATTCTGCACCATTAGTTGCTCATAATATCCACGCAGATATAAAGGGTGGAGATAAGAAATCATATAAACCAGCATTCCACGGAGCTATGGTTTGTATAGGTGGAAAATTTGGTACAGCACATGTTGGCTTACCAGGAAAGTTCTTTGGACTTCCAAGTTTCTTTGCAATGCTTTCTAAGCATTTTATTAACCTACTATACTTCTTCCAAGTGGCAGGATTTAATAAATGTTGGTCATATGTAATGTATGAATTTTTCAATGTAAAAGATAATAGAAGCTTTGTAGGTGGACATTTAGCTAAACGTTCTCCAAACTTCTGGTTATTCCCATTAAGATTATTTGTAGGTTTTAAATGGTTAATGCAAGGTTGGGAAAAGTTACCTAGCATTTTAGAAAACCCATCAAATATATTCTTAATACCACCACCAGTATCCGGTGGAGCATCAGCAACAGCAGCAGCATCAGCAACAGCGGCAGCTTCAGGTGCAGCAGATGCAGTATCACAATGGGGCGAGGCATTACCAGTGCCTGAATTCATATCAAATATAGTAAGCTGGACAATGGATATATTTTTCTATACACCTGAAGGTGGATACACAAAATTAGCCGAAATCTTCCAAGCAGGTATGGTAATAGGTGAAATAGTAGTAGGCTTGTTATTATTAGCAGGATTATTTACAGCTCTAGCTTCTATAATATCTGTAGTAATGGGACTAATGATATGGTCTTCTGGTATGGCACCAACTGAAATGCTTTGGTATTTCGCAGCAGGTATTGCTTTAATTGGTGGTTCTGGAAGTACACTAGGTCTTGATTATTATGTATTCCCTATTCTAAAAAAATGGTGGAAGAATACAGGATTTGCAAAGAAAACATACCTGTATATTGATTAGTAGCAGAATCAAGTGTCCTTTTAAAGATTTCTTTAGAAGGACATTTCATTATTATATAGAATCATATAGTGATATAATAATATTTAAAACTAGTAGGCAAAGGTGAGAAGATGAATAAATTTTGGAACGATTATCCTGCATTGATTGAAGAACTAAATGAAGTTAAGAGCATTATAAAACAGAATATCAAGTCCAGAGAGAGTATTCTAGAAGAATCTATATCGCCTATGCTTGAAAATGGCGGTAAGATGCTTAGGCCAGCTTTTCTTCTATTGGCCAGCAGATTTGGAGAATATGATGTAGAGAAAACTCATAACCTAGCAGCAGTGATTGAGATGCTACACATGGCTACTTTAGTCCACGATGACATAATTGATGATGCAAAGATTAGAAGAAGCTGTGATACTATACAGTATAAATATGGAAAGGATTATGCAGTGTATACTGGAGACTTTCTTTTCTGTCAGTGTTTTAATATGCTGGCTAAGTATGATTATAAAATGGAAAACCTAAGAGATATTTCAAAAGCGTTAACTAAGATATGTATGGGAGAAATAACTCAATACAACCTTAGATATGGGAGAAATGCAAGTCTAAGAAACTATGTACGTATAATATCTGGGAAAACTGCAGCCCTTTTTGCAATAAGCCTTTATGCTGGAGCTCATGAAGCAAAGTGTCATGAATCAATTACAAGCTCTTTAGGTAAAATAGGTTATAATGCAGGAATGGCCTTCCAAATAATTGATGACATACTTGATTTTAGTGGAAATACAAAGAAACTAGGGAAATCTGCCCTAAGAGATTTGCAAAAAGGTTATTATACTTTACCTTTAATTTTTGCCCTAGAAAACGATAAAGATGGCAGGCTTAAAAAGCTACTTAATAGTGAAGGCTTATCAGAGATAGAAATAGATAAAATAATATTACTAGTAAATAAATATGAAGGTATCAACAAAGCAAAAAAGGTTGCAGATAGATATACAGAAAAGGCAATTGATAGAATTGAGAAACTGCCTAATTGTGAATCTAAAGACATAATTAAGGCCTCAGTGCTTAAGTTATTAAATAGAGAATACTAATGAAACTTTAAGACCTATGATATGAGCGGTATACATATTATAGGTTTTTTTTATGTGACAAAGAAGTCTCTTGATGTTATAATTAAAACAACCATATTTACAATAAGACCAAAACTATATTTCTAGGTTTTATACCTTTAACTTTGAAGGGGTAGATGTTATGAAAAAAGCTTTATTAATTTTAATGATTTTTTTATTAGTCTTTGGGCTGGCATCCTGTACCTCAAAGCAAAGCTTGTATATTCCTGGAGAATACATAGGTGTTGGTGAAGGCCATCATGGGCCTATAAAAGTGAAGATAACAACCGATGAATATAGTATATTAACTATCCAGGTTATTGAAGAATATGAAATGCCTGAGCTTGCAGCCATTGTTTATAAAGAGGTACCTGAGAAGGTAATTAAGTCAAACAATGCTGATGTAGATGTAGTTGCAGGAGCATCCTATACAAGTATTGGGCTCCTTTATGCTATTAAGGATGGTTTGAGTAAAGCTGCAAGCAACCAATAACTGGGATAAGAGGGTGTATTTCTGTGAAACTACAGTATAAAACAACTATTTTTATAACTCTTATGCTTATTATTGTAATAGGCGGAATCGGCATATTGACTTTTAGACAAGTTGAAAATACAATAGAGCACCAGATGGGGAATAATGCAATGGACTTAGCAGTAACTATTGCTTCTATGGATGTTATAAAAGAAACATTAGCTACAACAAAGGATTATGGAGTTATTCAAGATAAGATTGAAAGCTTTAAACATGATACAAGGTTTAATTATATAATTGTAATGGACATGGATGGAATTAAATATTCCTATCCAATAGAATATGATTTAGGCAAGAAATATATTAGTGGCGGGGAAGAAAGAGTATTAAAGTATGGGGAGTCATATATATCTGCGGATAAAAATGTGCTAATATCAGCAATAAGAGCCTTTGTTCCAGTTTATTATGATGGAGATCAGGTAGGAGCAGTTTTAGTAGGATTATTGAATAATACTGTTTATGAGGAAATAAGACCCTATATATTTAATTTTCAAATGACCATTGTAATAGGAATTATTGTAGGTATTATATTTGCAACACTTTATTCTTATAATATTAAGAAGTCCATATTTGGACTTGAACCAAAGGAAATTGCTCTTTTGCTAGGACAGAGAGATAATATACTTCATAGTTTGAAAAATGGCATAATAGCAGTAAATGAAAAAGGTAAAATTGTTTTGTTAAACAAAAACGCAAAGGATGTTTTAGGATTTAGCGATAGTGATGTAGGAAAGAATATTTCTGACTTTAACTTTGTCTACACTAAAGAGATAATGGATGTATTAGAAAGTAAAGAGTCTATATATAATGAAGAAGTAAGACTTGGACCGCAAAAAGTTCTTCTTTGTAGTCATACTATTATGAAGGATTACAAAAATGAAATAATAGGTGTTGTTTCTAGTTTTCAGGATTTATCAGAGGTTAAGAGAATGGCAGAAGAACTAACAGGCATAAAGAATCTAACAAATGAACTAAGGGCACAGAGTCATGAGTTTTCGAACAAGCTTCATACTATATCTGGGCTTATTCAACTTGAAGAGTATGATAAGGCTGTGAAATATATATCTGATTTATCAGCGCGTAGACATGAAATATTAGGGACATTGACCTATAAGATAAAGGATGTTCATATAGCAGGTATACTTTTATCAAAATATAATAAGGCAGCAGAGGCAAAAATAGATATGAAAATAGATGTTAATTCATGTGTAACAGCATTACCTAAAGAGATTAACGTAGATGACGTATGCTCTTTAGTAGGCAATGTAATTGATAATTCCATAGATGAGTTAGTTAAGGTGAAAAACGGGAAATTATATATTAAAATCAATTCAGATGAGAAAGAAATAAGAATCATAGTAAAGGATAATGGATTGGGTATAAGTGAAGAGA
>JBBAFY010000056.1:0-17071 GCA_041655135.1 Tissierellales bacterium | reverse complement strand
TTTTAGATTATATGGAAGTTATATAAATTTGTGATATAATAGATTACAGTCAGCTGAGCGTTTTCAACACTTAGGGGGTTACAACACATCTTGAATCCCTAACCCTTCTTACAAGGTAAGTAGAGGCAAGTGCTAAAAAACTTAAAGACGTAAGAAAGAACTGGGGAATCAATATAGTTAAAGGACACGTTTACAATATAAGGGGGATGAATTTTCATGATTGAAATATTTGTAGCATACATTAAGGGCTGTTCAGCATATAGAATTGTGACTCCATTTGAAGATGTAACAAAGGTTTTGAATTGCAACGCTGATAGAGCAGTTTTGGAAGCCCTTAAGTTGACTAGTGCTAACAATATTACTTTGATAACAAAGGCAAAGACATATGAATTATTGCTTCATGGTGTTCGACCATGAGACGAAATTCAAGAGTCTATTTATGATATTTTATCAGATAGAAAAGTGAAGTTTTTTCGAATCGATGCAGATTCTCAGAGGCAGCTTGTCGATGTGATGGAATCAGAACTAACAAAAGCAGAGAACGTGGATGACGAATCTGATATTCAAGTAACCTATGACAGATTTGGATATGATGATATAACTAGATATGGATTTAATAGAAACAGAGTTCACAGAAATGGAACATATTTTGATGATAATGGATATGGTGCCGACGGATTTGACAAGGACGGTTTCAATTCACAAGGATATAACCGAGGTGGATATGATAAATCTGGATTTGATAAAAACGGATTCGACCGTTTAGGTTATGGCAGAGATGGATATAACAAAGATGGTTTCTCAAAACTTGGTTTTAGCAAAGAAGGATTTGATAAAGAAGGGTATGACAAAGACGGATTTAATGCTAAAGGTTTAGATAGAAGTGGATTTGATAAGCAGGGATATAATTGGGAAGGAAATTATTTAGCTTATGTCGATAATTACATTAGAAAAAACACTAATATTGTAATTAGGAATAAGACATTAATATACTCTCAAGGTGTAAAAGATTTGTTTATTAATATAGATAGGGCTAAGTCCAGCTTTAGCTATGTTGATTATGTCGGAAGTCTTGTCCATTTAAGAAGAGGGTTGGAAGAATTGATTCATGTTGCTTTGACCTATAATAATATTTCAATTGGAGATATAGCCGAGCTTACCCTTTATGATAGACTAAACTTGGCAGAATTAAAAAATATATTTTCTTCACAGGAATTGGCTTTTTATCATAATCTTCGAAAAGAAGCTAATGATAATGGTGCTCATATGGGTGCTGTTGAGAACAAAGAGAGTACTGAATTTTATTTAGAAGAGTTCATTAGGTTTGCGCATAAATGGATTGAGAATAATAATTGACGAAAACTAGGTAGATTGGTTATTAAAGTAAAACCTCAGATTCTAATATAAATAACACCATAAATTTTTTTAACCAAAGGGACGTCAGACTGTTTGGGAACTGACATCTGAGCGAAGCGAATGGGTAAGGAAGTTTTTCTGGAGATATTTTTGGTGTGGGATAAGCACATAGATAAATAAGACCTTAATAGCAATGCTAGGTCTTTTTTTTTAACCATGCATATGTAGCAGAGTAATAGATGAGTCAACTATTTCTCAAATAGATTATTCTTTCAAACCAATATTCTATTTGAGATTTGTCAGGACAATTTTTTAAATAAACAAAATTAAAAGGATGACTAATATTAAAATTTCGTATTGGAATTTCTTTAAGATATCCTTGAGATATTTATTTTTTTACGGCTTCTCGGTACATAAAGGTAATACCAATATTTTGATGACATAATTCTTTAATAGCGTTCATATTACCAATTTCAATTCTTCTCTTGAAATCTTTAGTACTGAGATTTTGAGTGTACAATGCTTGTTCTAATATATCACGGACCTATGTCAATATAGTAGACACATTTTCTCGAATAAATTTTATGCAACCCTCTTAAACTTATCTTCCCACTCTGGGGGATTAATATAGCCTAGAGAGCTATGTATTCTTTATCTGTTATACCATGACTCTATATATTCAAATATTGCAAGTCTGGCAACATCAAAATTAAAATATTTAATTAGGTTGACTTCCTCTTTCTTCAATACTGAGTGAAAGGATTCTATACATGCATTATCTAAGGCCTTTATAGCCAATGTAGTATCTATATTTTTAGACATAGAGTGTCCAACTATCTTCCTACTATTAGATCCATAACAGAAGCAAGATAGCACCAACCATCTTTAATTGTATGAATATAGGTAATATCGGTTACCCATTTTTGATTGATTCCAGTTGCAGAGAAATCTCTATTTATTATATTTTCTCTACTTTTAACTTTATTTTTTGATGGATATGGTCTAAACTTCTTACATACTATTGATTTTATACCTAGCTTGTTCATAAGTCTTTGAGTTCTTTTAAGACTTATAAATACACCATTAGCCCTTAATTTTCATATATCTTAGGGGCTCCATATCTAGATTTACTAGCTTTATATATATTCAGAATTTCATTTTCTAGAGATCGATTTTTAATGCTTCTTTTACTTTCTTTTTTATTAAGATGCTTATAATATGAGCTTCTAGAAACCTTTAAAACTTTGCACATTAGTTTAATATCATGGATATGTTTATTGTCTGTAATGATCTTATATATTGAGCTTGCTTCTTTGCAAATATGGCCATGGCTTTTTTTAATATTTCATTTTCCTCCTTAATTCTAGCCATTTTCTTAAGCATGGCTTGATAATCAGCTTGTGTAATTGTTTTATTATTATCTACTGCAATGGGTTTAGCTTTCTTTACCCATGTTAATATTGTGGATGGCGGTAGCCATATTCACTATTAAGCTCAGCAAGTGTTTTACCGGAATTATAAAGTTCTACAATGGTGTTTTTATATTCTTCTGTATATCTTTTTGACATTCTAGATACTTCCTTCCTTTTCTATATTTTATAGTATTCGGAAAATCGTGTCTGCAATATTATACTAACATCAGTAGATTCTATTTTAATTAAAATGTTATGAACATTATTTAGATATTAGCGTAATATGATAATAATAAATATATAATAGAAGTATTTATAAAAACAATTAGAACCAAATATAATGGAAAGGAACAAGTGAATAGCTAATAGAAATAGATCAGGCAATGTGGCTTATATGATACTAGTATAATAAGGCACATGTAGCTGGACTTTATTTAGCAGCAGGATTTAAAACCTGTGGGACTATAAAATATACTAATATAGTTTCACAGGTTTTTTGTAAATAGAAAGCAGTATTTTTTTGAAAGGAGGAGACACGTGGCTCATAACAACTTTAAAAAGGTTAAGTTAGTATTGTGGATAATTCTCTTCGCAAATCTAACTGTGGCAATACTAAAAATTACAATTGGTTCTACCATTAAGAGTACAAGTATGACAGCAGATGGGTTTCATTCACTAGCGGATGGCTCTTCCAATGTAGTGGGGTTAATTGGTATTAGATTTGCTTCAAGACCTGTAGATGAAGATCATCCTTATGGTCATAGGAAATTTGAAGTTCTTGCAGGAATGTTTATTGCAGGAATGCTATTTACAGTGGGTGGCAAAGTTATTATAGATGGCATCAATAGGTTAATAAATCCCACTACTCCTGAAATAACATTGGAAAGTCTCATAATATTATTATTAACTCTATTTGTTAATGTCTTTGTTTGTATCTTTGAATTTAAAGAAGGTAAGAAGCTTAATAGTCAAATTCTAATCTCAGATTCTATGCATACAAGAAGTGATATTTATGTATCATTAGGAGTTTTAGTAACACTTGGATGTATAAAGTTAGGTTTACCGACCATTATTGATCCCATAGTATCATTTATTGTAGCAGGATTTATTATTCACGCAGCTTATGAAGTTTTCAATGAAAATAGTGGGATTCTGCTTGATAAAGTAGTGATTGATGCTGAAATAATAAAAGATATTGCACTAAGCTATGACCAGGTTAAAGATGCTCATAACATTCGAAGTCGTGGAAGTGAAAAAGATTTGCATATTGACATGCACATTATGACTGAACCAGACTTGAGTATAGAAAAGTCTCATGAATTGATTCATAGTATTGAACAGAATATTAGAGCTAATATCAATAAAAATGTACAACTTATAGCGCATATCGAGCCTTTCAAAGAAGGAATTGAATAGAAGATTCTTAAAATAAGAAGTACAGATAGAAAAAATGCTTATTGTCCTCTCTAGACAGGTTGAAATACTTTTTAATCGAAAGGATTAATAAAAAAATATGCATTCCACATGGGGTCAGGCTTGAATAATTCACTTACTAATGACATGATGGCTTTGGTGATTAAAACAGCAAGTGGAATTTGGATGTGGAATGGAATAAGGGAATTATTCAAGCCTGACCCCTTTCCTTGCTTCAAGCCTGACCCCTTTCCTTGCTTGACCCCTTTCCTTGCTTCCGGTGTTAAAGAAATATTGAAGTTTAGATACTATTTCTATGGGTAATTAAATAGTACATAGAAGAGGGGGCTAAAGGTAGGATAAATACGGAGGTCAGACGCTAGCTAGAGTTTTCAGATTATTCAGAAAGTACATCCTTGGTCTCTAAAGAAGTAGAGTTTTATATTTTTTTTATTTCATATGTTAAGGGGAAAAAACTTGATACAGAGGAGGTACTATGAAGAGAGAATACAAAATATTAGTTTGCTTATTATTGGTAACTATATTGATCAGTGGTTCAGTAGTAAATGCTGTATCCCTTGGACAAGGCTGGGCAGGTAGCCCAAAAGAAGTCCTGTTTAGGGTAGATACTTTTGCGGGGAATGGGAGTTTTACCCTAGAAGATGGGAGTGTGCTTTTGGCTTCTTTTCGCACACCCTATAGCATGGCTGCATTAGCTGATGGATCCCTTGTGGTTTCTGATAGCAAAAATCAAAGAATTCGTCAAATATCAGACGGTAAGGTCCAGACATATGCAGGGATTACATTTGAGGAAGATTTATTTGGCAATCCATTAGGAGGATGGTCTGATGGAAAGAATGATATGGCAGCATTTTCTAATCCATTAGGAATTACAGCAGATGCTAAAGGTAATATATATGTGGCGGATTCAGGCAATAACATGATTCGTCTAATAACATCAAATGGACAGGTGACTACAGTAGCTGGAGATGGAATAATTGGTCATCAAGATGGGGAAGGGCATATTGCTAGATTTTATGATCCCCAAGATGTGGTCGTTGCTAAAGATGGAACAATATATGTAGCGGATACATTAAATCATCTTATTCGTAAAATTACCCCTAAGGGGCAAGTGCTCACCCTTAATGCACCCTCTGATAGAATAGTAGAGGTTGTAGATGGCCTGGTTGAGTTTGCAGGTGACTACCTAGACGGTAATTTACATGAAGCTAAGTTTAATGAACCTTCAGGTCTTGCACTAGACAATAAAGGGAATCTATATGTTAGCGATACGGGAAATCAATTAATACGTTATATAGATTTTGGGGCTAACACAGTTACAACCGTAGGAGGAAAGCTAGAGCAAAGTATGGCTAGCTTAGAATCTAATGAAATGTATGTTAAGGGAGGATTTGCAGACGGCAGTGCTTTAGAGGCATCATTTAATTTTCCAAAGGGACTAGCTGTAACTAAAGAAGGAGGTCTATTAATAGCAGATAGTGGAAATCATGGTCTTCGTTATCTCTTTAATGGAAATGTTACAACATTATATAATCAACTTCATAACCCAACAGATGTGGTTGTTTTGGAAGATGATAGTATACTAGTTGCCGACAGTTCTAATAATCTCATTCGCAAATTCACATTATATCAACTACCCGAGGACTTGCCTCAAGATAATCAGAAAAAAATAGTTAAGGATTCCCAAGTTATTACACTAGATATATCCCCAATCATAGTTAATGACCATATGATGGTTCCAATATTTCCTTATGCCAAAGAAATGGGATATTTATTAGAAGTAACTAATGACGATAAGATCGTATTTGTACAAAAAGATGATATAATAATAGAATTTACAGTTGATGAACCCAAAATCATTGTCCATGAAGGTGTTGATAAAGCAGAGAAAATAATTAAGGTGGCCCCCTTAATTAGGCAATCAGTAATTTACTTGCCTCTACGTGCACTTAGTGAAGAGCTTAATTTGGATGTGCAATGGAATCAGGAAAACCAGACAGCTATTTTGAGGGAAATTAATTTGGGCTTAGCATCATCTAAAAACATAGAAGAAGGTATAGTAACTTTAAGAGAGGCACAAGTTGAAAAGGTAGTTGGTATAGCCTATATTAGCCAAGGAGGCGTCAGAACAACTCGGGCCTTCCAAGGGATGACCCTATCTCAGGGGGACCGTATTATAACAGAAGCTAATTCTAGTTTAATATTTAAAGTATCAGATCGTGGAGATGAAGTTACAATTGGAGAAAAGTCTCAGTTATATATTTCAGAGCTCCGTAGTCTTGCAGAAAGCAAAAAAACCAAGTTGTTCTTAGAAAGTGGTGGAGCATGGGTTAGTGCATCATCCTTATTAAGTTCCGAAGATGAGTTTAGAATAGAGACAACTGAAAGCTATATGGACATAAAAGGAACACATTTTTTTGTAGGAATAAATCCATTAACAGGAGGTATAATGCTTACCGTTACTTCAGGAATAGGTGTAGTATCAAATGAAAGTGGGGATAGTACAATTATATATCCCTCTCAGCAGATAATAACAATGGGTGATGACAATGAAATCTTAGATGATACTAGAAATATTATAGATTTGGATGCTTTTATCAATAATGCATCTCCTGAAATTGTGGAAGCAATCTTAAGGAGTAAACAAGCTATAGATGAAGAAAATGAAGAATATATACAACTCTTGAGAAATCAACAAAATCAAACCCAGCCAATGAGCCAAGATGAACTTGATAGAACCCAATCAAATTTAGAAAATTTAATTGGGAACATTATTAAAAGTGCTATTGAACAAAACAAAGTGGATTCTGATAGAATAAGAGCAATTATTGACCAAACTAGTCACGAAACTGATGATATACTTGATCTCAATACTGTAAAACATTTGAAATTATTAGAAGAAGAACAAGGAAAACAGGAACGTCAAAGAAAATTAGAAGATCAAAGAAAACAACAAATGGATGAAAAAAGACAAGTTCAGGAAGCATTAAAGAAACAGAACGAAGATTACTTGAAGAAAATCCAGGAGAAACTGGATGAACAACAAGCTGCAAAAAAAGAAGCTCAGGAAGCTGCCAGGAGAAAAGCTGAGGAAGAATATGCAAAAAGACTTGGCGATGTAGCACGAGCAGATTTGGTTGCCAGAATAAAAGCAAGGGAAGAAGAAAGAAATCGTCAGAATACTGAAGCAAACCAACCACCTGTTTCCGAATCGGGCAAACAAGTTACACCAGGGTCTTCTACAGGTTCAGACTCAAGTGACGCAGATGATTCCACTAGTCCAAACGAACCAGAACAACCAAGCTTGAGTAAAGAGTTCTTGGAAATGGCAATCAATGAAGCAAATATGAACATAACATCTGTTAATATCAGTACTGACGGAGCCGATATAGAAACAACTGCTAAATGGGTAACAGAAGCAGATAGGCAAGCATATCAAGCTGCAGTGAACTTGGCCTATGGAGTGATGACTAATAGCCAAGCTAAGCAAGAGGAAATTAACCAAGCGGTAGAAGCCTTGGAAGTAGCTAAGAACAACTTTGAGGCAGCCAAAAAGATAGGTGCTAAGATAATTCCAGCACTTATCTTAGTCAGTCCTTTGGAGGAGTTTGCCACAAATAATTGGTCAGTAGATATTATAGTACAAGCAGAGCAAAATACTACTGTAACCTTATCTGTTTATGGTAGAGATGATTTGATGAGGGAAGGTTTGGGGCTGGATACCAATATAAGCTTTAATGTTACTGATTTAGAAGAGGGTGAATATTTCTTTACTTTAAAAGCTAGAAATCTAGCTGGCAATGAAAAGACCCAAGATCTTCCGAAGATTACCATAGATACTAGCCCACCATGGGTAGAAGGATTTGAAGTTTGGAGGAATGAAGATGATAATTCCCTAGTATTCCAGTTTAGGGCAGAAGAGGGAGCAAATATTGATATCTTTCTTGGTGAATATGAGAGTCAAGTTAAGTTAGCTAGTGGAATTGGCCAAGGGGAAGATATTATAGTGGAACTTTCACCATCTCAGTCCTTACCACAAGGTCCAATATACTTTAGCTTAAAGGCTACAGATTTAGCAGGAAATGAAAGATATAGTTATCATGAATTGTACAACGAATAAGTCCTAGGTCTTATGAGTGTTAACCACGATATTGCACTTAATTTCTTGATAATTAAGTGCAATATCCTTTTTTCAAAAAGTAATTTTATAATTTTTAGCTTTAAGCTAATGGCAATTTAGTTTTCGGTTACTAGCATATGAAAGAATATTAACTATCAAATATAATTAGAAAGATAGTAAAAAAATTAAAGGAGAATATAATGATAATTAATTTTTCGGTAGAAGAGGCAGTTATAAAAAGGTATAGCGTAAGAAACTATAAAGACATAAATGTGGAAAGAGAAGTAATAGATGAAATCAAAAGATTTGTAAACTCGCTTAGTAACCCTTTTGGGAAAAGAATTAACTATCATTTCCTAGAAAAAGAAGATGTAAATAATAGACAAGGGCTAGGAACATATGGAGTTATTAAAGGGGCAAAGCAATATATCGGAACCACAATAGAATTAGAGTCCATGGCTTTAGAAGCATTAGGCTATGAGCTAGAAGTATTGATGCTATATTTAGCCCATCGTGATATAGGAACCTGTTGGCTAGGAGGGACCTTTGATCGCAAAGGCTTTGCACAATCCATGAATATTGGAAAAAATGAGATTTTTCCAGCTATAACTCCTTACGGATATGCAGCTTCAAGCAAACATCTAAAGGAAATTGCAATGAGAAAGATGATAAAGGCAGATCAACGTGTTAAATGGGATAAAATATTTTTTAAGGATGACTTTGCAAATCCTCTTAGAAAAGAAGAAGCAGGTAGCTTACAGTTCCCACTAGAAATGGTTAGATTAGGACCATCAGCATCAAACAAACAACCTTGGAGAATAGTATTAACAGATAATTTGTATCATTTTTATCAATACAAAGAGCCTAACTATAGTGCGCTATTTCCTTATGATATTCAAAGAATAGATATGGGAATTGCTGCAGCTCACTTCGATTTAGCAGTTAAAGAAAGTGGTTATAAGGGTAAATTTGATACTAAATGTGATCCAGGATTAAAATTACCCAATCATGTAGAATATGCTTTTACTTGGCTAAAAGATTAATACCTACATAAAACTATAAACATACAAAACAGAAAGTACAATGAAATAGATAAATTAAATAAGCCCCCTATTCAAATGTCAGGTGGACTTTTCATTGCCCTTCCTTGTATTGCAGAATCCATATTTAAACACATAGCTAACGGAGAATTTTAAAGATCTTCAGTTGGCTTTTTCTCTGTCCTACTTACAAATTTAGCTATTGCTACTTTCATATTGTCATAAACTAAAATTCTATGAACCCTAACAACCCTATTAAAAAGTTTCATAAGAGTATTTAATAAACACTCCATCTTCTTCTAGAATTTGGAGTAATTTTAGATTAGAATAAAGAGAAATAAAAACAAGAGGATAATTGGTAGTTTAGGTAGAAGATAACAAAAAATAACTTTGTTTTTATAGTTTTTTTCGTATTAGACCAGTAAAAACAAGAATTGCAACTATCAGTTGACAAGAAACCAAGTACCTTTGGTAGATACGCAACTAGGATTGATGTTAATATGGCACTATAAAAAAGAAAGGAGTGTTGTTATGAATATGGCAGACAGGATACAAAGTTTAAGAAAATTGAAAGGGATTTCGCAAGAGGAGCTTGCAGACAAAATAGGTGTTTCCAGGCAAGCAGTATCTAAATGGGAAAACGAGCAAAGTATACCAGACTTAGATAAGGTTATTATTATGAGTGAGTGCTTTGGTGTTACAACGGACTATATATTAAAAGGAATTGAACCAATAAACCAAACAGAGAACAAAAACTTTAATACTAGCCAAATATTGTATATTGCATCAACTGCATTTATAGCTATTGGATTACTAAGTGCTTTTGGGAGTTGGTACTCAGAACAATCGGCAGAAAGCATTTGGGGTTCAATGATAATTCAAGTAGTTGGTGTAGTAGCCTATTTCATAGGTAGACTCATGTCTCAATCAAAGGCACCATTTATTATTAACTGGTTAAATATTATTATAGCATTGTTTATGCCAATTTCTTTGATTGTTACATTTGTTTTTAAGCGAAAAATTGCTCCGTACCCAACAGATATTATTAGCGGCTTTGCATTTGGATTAATTTACATTATTGTAGTATTATTTGCTTTTATAGCACTAAAGAAGCAAAGTAAATAAAGTTTAGAAGGTGAAGAGTGTGAAAAAAATGATAAAAAGAATAAGAAAAACATTGACAGTTATTGTAGTTGTGTTGGCAGTTTTATTTATTGGAGCTTCAAGTTTTTTAGGCTTACAAGTATTTGCAGGTTCTACTCAGCTTGTAACCAACGATGAAACAAGAGGAGTTTTCCAAGTGTCTTTGCAAAAACAGGGTATAAATTATGAAAGTTTTAGTAAAACATATAAGGTAGAAAAATTAGAACTTACATCTTCTTTTGATGAACACATTATACCTGCAGATTATATATTTGCCATTGAATCCCAAAATAGCAAAAATCATCAGACAGTTATTTTAGTCCATGGCTTAGGTGATAATCGCTATTCTAATTATCCATTGGCTGAGTTTTTTCTAAAAATGGGCTACAATGTCATAACATATGACCAGCGAAGTTCAAACGAGAATACGGCTAAGTATACAACATTTGGATATTGGGAGAAGTACGATCTTATTGATTGGGTAAATTATGTAGAGGAACAAGCACCAGAGCAGAAAATAGGAGTATGGGGTGCATCTTATGGAGGAGCAACAGCAGGGTTGGCATTAGGATACGAAGATACAGAAGAAAAGGTTGATTTTTTGATTTTGGACTGTCCAGTTAGTAGCATGAAGTGGATGATAGAGCAGGAAATGAAGAGCATGGAAGTTGGTATCCTCCTATCTTATATGACATGGTGTGGAAATGCTATAAATAAACTAAAACTAGGCTTTACCTATGAGGATGCTGACGTAGCCAATGCTATGAAAGATGTAAAAACTCCAGTGTTAATTATCAATAGTAAACAGGACTTGATAACACCTTTTTTTATGGGAAAAGATATATATGATGCTATCCAAGGTAATAGTAAAGAAATATGGACAGTAGAAGATAGCCAACACTGTGAGATGTGGATAGATCATAATCAAGAATATAGTAGCAAGCTAGTAAATTTTCTATTAAAGTATGAATAAAATTTGAGATTTGATTCTAAAAAAATAATTGAAACAGTTACAACTTTTGAAACACCGATATCTATAGATGGATTAGATGAAGTCTAAGATTATCTTTGCTCTAAATACAGAGGGTAGAGGCACAATATTCGTTAAAGTGCCTCTACCCTTGACCTACTTTATCGTTGAAGTTTTGTAAATTGGATTGTCTCAGTCAATCTTTTATCAATCTTTATGTCAAGTTCTTCTTCTATCCGCTTTTTAAAGCTGTAATATAGCTTAATTGCTTTGCTTTTTCTTTTTTGAGAATTATAAAGCTTGAGCAGCTCTAAGCATATATTTTCATCATATGGGTCTGCTGATAAGGCACTCTTAAGGATTTCTTCAGCTTGTTTAAATTCTCTAAGTTTTATATAGATAAGACTAAGCTTTTCGCAGACTTCCATGAAAATAGACTTAAACCTTTCACGTTCATAATCTATCAGATCTCCGTAATCAAAGTCTTCCATTAGGTCGCCCTTATAAAGAAAAATTATTCTCTCCATGATTATTATACGTTTTTGCTCATCTTGTGAATTATTGACATCATTAAAGGAAGAAAATTCTGCATACAAGGCTAAAAATTCGTCTATATCTAAATCCAAAGCATTGTTTCTTCTTATTTTTAGCCCTCTTTGGGTTTCATATATAAGTGCTTTTTTACCACTAGTAGCCACGCCATATCTAGAGAGTACTTTTCTCAGGTGATATAATGCTGTTCGTTGGGATGCAATAGCAGATGAACTATCTGACAAAGGCCATAGAACATCAGCTAAGGTTTCCTTTGATATAGTTTTGCCGCTGTTAAGCAGTAGATAATCAAGAAAGCTTTTGACTTTTTTAGTCTTCCAGTCTGCATCAGAAATTTTAACCCCATTTATCCAGACCTCTGGCTTTCCGAATAGAGAAGCCTTTACAAAATAGAACTGCTCATAATCATCCACCCTATAAGTAGAGATAAAATCACTAGCAAAAGTATTTATGCGATTCTCATCTATGACTTTAACCTTTTCAGTCAAGTATAGCACTGCTTTGGTACAGAAAAATTTATTCAGAACTTCCTTTGCATATTCAGTACAAAGGCCAATTCGCACACCACGAAGTATCATTTCAACAAGAGTCTGGATATGAATATCCCAAAACATAAAATATCTATTATCAGAAGCCAAGTTCATGGCCTGTTTTAAATAGAAGTAGCCCTTTTCAGTATCATTTTTTGCAAAATAAAGCTTGGCTATATGAAATAATGAGCCGCAGAGTACTTGATATCCTTTTTTTTCTATTGAAGTCTTAATTGAGGAAAGCAAGCAGTTTTCTGCAAGGATATAATCCTCTGCCTCTCTGGCAATGGCGCCAAGTATGGATTGTGAGATTTCCAAATTCAAAAGACCAGAGTGCATATTGCTGATAATATTATAGTTTTCCTTGGCTTCATCAAGGTGTCGGGACATATTATTATCTCTAAGGCTCCAAAGAAGCCGCAGCATTTTACATATAGCAGTCATTGCCTTATTGCTGATTTGCTTATAGTGGTAAATCGAATTATCTAGCATATCAATTGAATCATTAGTATTTAATGATATATATTTCGCATATGCAGCTAGGCGTCTTCCACCAGCTGATAAATAATCATAATCATATTTGTTACCAATGAATAGAATCTCAGATATGTGGGACATCAGACATTCTCTTTGGTTGCTCAAACACAAGCTAGTAGCCAAGAATAGTAATACAAAACCCTTGGCAGGCTCAACTTTTTTGAAGTTATTTATTATTAAGGCTTTTTCCATGGATTCCTGGGCTTTATTAAGCTTGCCTAGGCAGATATAGGTAATGGAGGAGAGAATCAAATATAGGCCCTGGCTGTCTTCAGGAAGAAGACTATATAAAGTGTTTTCACTTTGAGCCTTAGCTAAGGAATACTCTTCTTCTCCTATATGCCTTACCATAGTAAGTATCTTAAGAGTATTCTTCATTTCCCTTGATGCATATTCCAGTTTCGGGGAAATGTCAGGAGTCATTTCCAGTAGACCTTTCATATTGTTATTGCACATTAGTATGTAGAGAAGGACAGTGGCTAGATTGAAATAAACCTCAAGGTTATTGTCAACCAAAGATTGTTCTATGGCATTTTGAAGGGGTGCCACCATTTCCAGTTGTCTGCTATTGGGCACAAGCTGTGCTCTATACATTAAAAGTATAGGACTGAGATTTACAACTTCATCAGGAAGTAAATCGAGCCAAATTTTCAGTTGTGCTTTTTCACCAATCAAGAATTTATTGAAACCAGCACTAATAACAATTTCAAGTGCAGCAGCGGGGTTCTTGCATTTAGAAATATGTTCCGCTGCTCTCATATAAATAGAATGACTTATATAATACTGTGCAGCTTTTAAATGAAGTCCCATAATTTTTTGTTCGGAATAGCTACTCACCAATATACATAACATAAAATCACGGAATAAAGAATGGAAACGATAAACAGCAGGGCTTTCAGGAATTTTATGAATGAACATGCCAAACTTAAGACTCTGCTCTATTACTGATTTCACATCACTGATACCAAGTATTTCAGAGGCTTCAAGCTCAGTAAAATCTTGGAGTAGTGCAAGCTTAGTAAGTGCATCCTGTATATTAAATTCTAAGGATTTTAACACTTCTAGAGACATATACTGGAATAAAGAATCTTCATGTATTAGCTTATCAGAATTAATAATTTCTATAGTATGTCCTCTGTTTTTAAAAGCCTGACATATTAGTATAATACCAGCTATCCAGCCCTCAGTATACTCAGTAACAAACTTACTAATTGTATCATCATGATAGTCTAATCCTGCCCTAAGGATAATATCTTTTGTTTCATCATTAGTGAAAGCTAAGTCATCAATACCGATATTTAGAACCTTTTTTTCTAGCTTTTGTTTTTCAGTAAAAACATTAATATGTCCCCTGCTTAGTATGAATAGTGTATAGCTTGGAGGAAGGTTATCAAAAATATTACTTATTATATTGCAGACAACTTGATTTTCAGCGATATTCTGAAAGTCATCCAGTACCACATATGTAGGGCTAGGATCTGTTTGGTCGTAGGAGGACCATAGTTTGTTGCATATTTCTTTAAAGCTATTCTTAGACTCTGGAAGCTTGATGGCTTCTGTTGGAAAAAGTGACTCTAAAAGGTGATTGATAAAGATGGATAAATTATTATCCTCTGGGTCTAATCTGTACCAGCATACTCTGTAGGGATTATTTAGCTGATAATGAAAGTAGGAAATTGCCAGACTTGTTTTGCCGTATCCTGCAGGTGCGCAGATAGAAACGGCTTTGCATGACTTTAGGCTCTCATGGAGTTCTTTAACTCGATTTGTCAGCATAAAGCCTTCAGTTAGTTCTGGCATAATAAGTTTGCTTTTCAACACATGAATGCTGTTCATTGTAACTACCTCCAAAGCAAATTCCTATTATAGTATTATACAATATTATATGATTTTAAATATTATAACTTATTTTACCATAAGAAAGCATATATGTAAAAGGGATGTTTTGTTGATACTAAGAGGTTGAAAGGCAAAAATGCACTTATTTTGATTTTATGTTTTTTTTATGTCTATTTTATAGAATAAAATTAAGTAAATGTAGTTAAAAAACCTACAAAAAAGTCGGTAGCTTGAACCTTTAAGACATTCATACCAAGATAACTTAATTAAATATAAATATGGGAGGAATAAAAAATGACACGTAGATTACTAGCTTTGTTTTTATCTTTAAGCATCTTTTTAGTTCCGTTTGCGGCAAAAGCGGCAACTGAGTCCCCAACTTCATTAGGTCCACCAGAGCATTTTGGGGTGGGGTATTACTATACAGATTCAGTGTATCTTACTATGAGTGCACCTGAGGATGTGCGTGCATATATGCAGAAGAAAACAGAGGAACATCCCGATAATTATCCAGGGTTTTCGCTTCATTTCCAGTTAGATTACAAAATTGATGGTGGAGCTTGGCATCACACCTCGGAATGGGACTCTCCTAAAACAGCACCTCAAGTTCAGCAAAGAGAATTTAGATGTGATTTTACTTACGGAAAAAGCTATGTAAGCAGTGGAAGGTGGGGTTTATCTGGCTTTTTCCCAGATGATGAGGCTTTAAAGCTTTATAATGAAAAGGGCTGGGAGTATCTAGAAAGTCATTCAATTACTTTCAGATCACGGTTTGTAGAGTCCTTTGATAAGGGTAATTCCTATGTTATTTCACCATGGTCAAAGGAATTCACCCTATCTGCTAATAAAAAGGCTGATTATAATAAGCTCATCAACCATGCCCCCACATTGTTAACAGGAGAGGTAAAAAAACGTGGGGTCGAGCCTTATTTTGAGATTAAGACTGATAGAATTCCTGGTGAAATTCAAGATTTGAATGCCATATCTGGAAACTCCATAATTACTGAGGTATGGGCAAGAATGGCTGGAGAGTCAGAGTTTAAGATGTTGGATACTATTGAAGGGTTTAATGAGGTAATTGATCTTACTGCCAGTGATTTCTCTGCTGTGAACAAAGATACCTTTGAAGGAGCAGGCTATGAAATTAAGGCTAGATATGCATTGGATTTGAGAAAATATAAACAGTCTGGTGTTGAAAGCACCACAGCAGTTTATATCTATAGTCCATTTTCAAATATTATTTCTCATAATATGCCTTCTTGGAGCAAAGCTTCTGCATGGGCAACGGTAGAGCTAAAGAAAGCAGATGACCTAGAACTAATTCCTAGTATATTAAAAGGAGCAGATATGACAAAGTCAATCACTAGAAAAGAATTTGCAGCGGTTTCACTAAAGCTCTATGAAAAACTGTCAGGAAAGACAGTTATTCCAACTGTGACAAATCCATTTAAGGATACCAATGATCAAGAAGTACTAAAAGCTTATCAAGTAGGGATTACTGCAGGGGTTGCAATAGACAAGTTTGCTCCGGATGATCTTCTTAATAGAGAGCAGGCAGCTACAATGCTGACCCGTGTTTTCAAGAAATCCTTTGTTCAGGGCTGGACCTTGGAAATCGACAGTAAATTTGATTTCAATTATACTATGCCATCCAAGTTTACAGATGATGCAAAGATTTCAAATTGGGCAAAGCCCTCTGTTTATTTCATGGTGACTCATGGCATTATTTCTGGTGTAGGTGCTAATAATTTTGCTCCAAGAGCCATTACCTCTGCGGAACAGGCTGCCAATTATGCTAGTGCTACGCGAGAACAGGCTTTGGCTATTTCAGTACGAATGACAGAAAAATTAGATTCCACTGATGCTAAAGAGATAATTCCCCTAGAGCAAAAGCCAACTGAACCCACACAGCCTGCTGAACCCACTAAACCTTTTGAAAAACAAGCAGGTGTTTCTGGAGTTTATATGGGATTTATAAATACATGGGCGGTTACCGGTTATTATACGCCTAGACCTTACTGGTTGGTATTGTTTGATGATGGGACATTTTACTACGATCTTCCATCAGAGGGACTAGATAACTTTGATAAAAACAATAGCAATGCTCTTACAAATGAAAATTGTGGAGTTTATAAGAT
>JBBAFY010000055.1:0-17078 GCA_041655135.1 Tissierellales bacterium | reverse complement strand
ATAGCGGTTATATATAGTATCATAAGGCTATCATGGATTACCGTATCTGAAACCTTAAATATATTTAGCAAGTTTTCAGCTGTAGCTACTATACCAATAGCTATTAATACACCTGTTATTCCACCTAGTACAGATAATCTATAGGCATACTCTTTCCCTTTTTCCTCTTCTCCTGCCCCTATTAGATTACCCACCATTACTGCAGATGCATTTGCTATCCCAAATACAAGTACCATATATAGGTTTGATATAGTGCTAGTTATCTGAACTGAAGCTATTGCTTGAGTCCCTATCCTTCCATATGCTACTGAATATACTACAGCCCCTAAGCCCCAGCATATTTCATTTAAAACTACTGGTATTATAGTCTTAAATGTCTTTATTACAAAAGCCTTATCAAATCCTATCATTTCCTTAAGGCTAGCTGCTAATGTACCTCTACCTATATAAATATAGATTATTAGTATAATGGTCTCAACTATCCTTGCTATTAGAGTAGCTAAAGCTGCTCCCTCGACACCCATTTCTGGCGCACCAAAATGACCAAAAATTAGTATATAATTTAATGATGCATTTATTAATAGTGCTCCGAAGCTAACTAGCATAGGAAGAACAGTTTTTCCTATACATCTCAATCCACTGCTAAATGCCATTGTAATAGCTGTAAATATATAGCTTATACCTACTATTCTAAGATAATCGCTTCCTAAGCGTACTACATTACTGTCCTTATTAAATACTTTGATAATAGTCTCAGGAAATACTAGGGCTAAAATTGTAAATACTATGGTGCAAATCACTCCAATTATAAGAGATAATCCAAGTACTTTTTTTATATTTTTTTCATCTTTGATTCCCCAGAATTGGGAAATAAATATTCCAGCTCCACTATAAAAACCCATAATTAAAATAGTAAAGAAAAAGAAAAGCTGATTTGCTATACCTACAGCTGCTATTTCTGCCTCACCTATTCTACCAATCATCACTGTATCTATCATGTTAACAGAGGAAACTATTAAATTTTGAATTACAATAGGTAATGCTATTGCAAACAATACTTTATAGAATTTAGAATCGCTAAACATTCCTTTAAGATACTTTTTTCTCAACTAATTACCCCCTATGCCACGACACAAATAAAACCACCTTGAAGTTTTTCAAAGTGGTTTGCTTCTTCACTCTCAAGAAAAGCAACGCTTTTCAGGTAGCCATATTATCATTTCTATCATTATATCATACTACTCTTTAATCTCAACTTCCATTCTTAAAACATATTTCCTAATATTTATTAACATTTTTTGAAGTTAGTGCATAGATTAAAACATAGGAAGGTGAAAGCAATGAGAAGAATGAACTCAAAAATATGCCCTGTTTTAAGTGCAAAACTGCAAACTCAATCTAATGAAGAGCTTCCAGTTATAGTTAGAGTCAGGGAGAACGATACAGATAATCTTAATAGCTTGGCTCATAGAATGGAGGGCAAAGTAAAAAGAAGCCTTCCTTTAGTTGATGCCGTGGCGCTAAATATGAGTATGGGGGAAATAGATAGACTATCTAGGGACCCTAATATTGAGTATATAAGTTATGATTCAAAGGTATTTGCGCTTTTAGATATTGCAAATCCCTCTATAGGAGGCAGCTTTCCCCGAGAAATAGGATTAACCGGAGAAGGTGTAACTGTAGCTGTTATAGACACTGGTGTAGCACCTCACAACGATTTAGTTAGACCTAAGAATAGACTTGTTGGGTTTAAGGATTTTGTTGGCGATAAAACCTCTCCTTATGATGATAATGGTCACGGCACACATGTTGCTGGTATAATTGCTTCTAATGGTTATTCCTCAAACAGAAAATATTTAGGGGTAGCGCCTAATGCTAATATTTTAGCTGTTAAGGCATTAGACGAGGCAGGTAGTGGTAATACCTCTGATATAGTGTCAGCTATAGACTGGGTTGTTAAAAATAGAGATAATTATAATACAAAAATAATAAACCTTTCCCTAGGAAGCCCTGCTAATAATTCCATGAATTCAGATCCTTTAGTAAGAGCAGTTGAAGCTGCAACAAAGGCTGGCCTAACTGTTATAGTAGCTGCTGGTAATAGCGGTCCATCAGCTAAGACTATTCTGTCTCCTGGAAATAGTCCAAATGTAATTACAGTAGGTGCTGTAGATGATAAAAGAACTCCAGATACGAGTGACGATACTATTGCAAGCTTTTCAAGCCGTGGGCCAACTAAAGAAGGATTTAGAAAGCCAGACATAGTGGCACCAGGAGTTAGCATAATGTCTTTATCTAATAAGTCAAGTGATGGATACGCAGCTTCAAGCGGAACTTCTATGGCTACTCCTTTGGTATCAGGCTCTGCAGCTCTCTTATATGGTAAGCATAAGTATTTAACACCTAGTCAAGTAAAAAGCTTGTTTGTAAATTCATGTACTGACCTAAAGGATAAATATGAAAATCAAGGTGCAGGAATTATTGACTTAAGAAAACTCTTTAAAGATGAAGAAAAAGAAACCCCTAGGACTTCGCCACGGCCTAGGTCACCACGCTTTCCCATATCTCCGCTACCGCCTAAGAAGGAGAAAAAGGTAGCGTCATCAAATTCATTTAATGAATTCATAATAGTCTTGGTTTTGGTTCTATTGGTTTTGGCTATTAATGATTAAAAAATGAAGCCCACAAAAAAATGTGGGCTTTAATTTATTTTTAATATTCTTTTCCTAAATAAGTATATGGGTTTTTAGCTACTCCATTCTTTAAAACTTCAAAATGTAGGTGTGGGCCAGTACTTCTACCTGTACTTCCTACGGCTGCAATATGCTGTCCCTTATATACCTTGTCACCCTTTTTTACATAAAGCTTACTACAGTGAGCATACCTAGTGACAAATCCTCCGCCATGGTCTATATCAATCATATAGCCATATGTCCCATTTTTCCCAGAGAACTTTACAGTTCCTCCATCTGCAGCATATATTGCAGTACCTGTCCTAGATGCAAGGTCTATTCCTGTGTGAGTTCTTCCCCATCTGCTACCAAACCCTGATGTAAGCGTACCTCTAGTTGGCATTTGGAAGCTTCCTGTTCCCTGTTTAGGTGGTGGGTTTTTTGTTCCTTTAAGTACAATTTGTGCAACTGGCTGAGATAATATAGTCTCTTTAATTATTTCTTTAGCTACTTCTATTCCATTATGTTTCTCTACTTTAGCAACTATTTCATTTTTACCCTCTACACCTTTTTTTCTTACAGTTTGCTGATCCTTAAACATATTGTTGCTATATTCATATTCAGTATCAAATTTAATGTTTTCTGTATAAGTACTTTCCTCATATGTTGCTACTGTTAAAAATGGTTTCGGTACTATTAAGCTAAGTTCATCCCCTGGATGTATTAATTCTGCACTTTTTCCCGGGTTTGCTAACTCTAATTCCTTAGTGCTTATATTATATTTATGGGCTATTGTCCAATAGTTTTCGCCTTTTTCTACTATATGAATCTTTTCTTCATCTGTTCCCTTTTGTAGCAATTCAAGAATCTTATCTGGTTCTCCGATTTCAGAAGCAGATACTTCTCTTTTAACAATTTTAGCATCCTCTACTATAGCTATCTCTTCAATTTTAGAACCTTGGTCTGCTGCTAACTGCACATAAGGTTCTTTTATATTTTCTAGGATTTTACTTGCTGCTGTCTCTGAATCTAAATAAGCAAAATCTTTACCATCTATACAAATTGCATATGCAACAACATTAAACGTTATATTTGACTTGATTTGATTTTCCATATTAAACTTGTTATCAAGCTCTTCATTTTCAACATGAACTTCTTCAAAGGAAAGCTTTTCCTTTATAACTACTTCAAGTCCTTGTTCTTTTTCTATGCTCCTATGTATGGAATCATAGATATCTATTACCTGCTGCTTATCTCTAACAACTCCGACTTCTATGTTTCCAAGCTTAACGTTAAATGCTCTTGTAGCAATTTCATGCTCTATATCCTTTTGATGTTGAGTGTACTTAACAAAGGAAAATGTTAGGAACAAAATAGCAACCATTGCAATTATGCCCGTTCTCACATTAAAATTACCTTTGTTAAACTTAATTTTGTTAAATCCTTTAGATCTGCCCTTTAACATTACAGTATTTATAATTTTGATCTTAGAAGCTTTATTACTAATAAATTCTTTAATATCATATAGTTTGATATTTATTAAACTCTTGTTCTCATTTTTACTTGAGCCCTTCATAATCTAGCTCCCCTCTATCCTGTAATATTGCTGTCATTTAATTGTAACAGGATTGTAATTATATTTGCACAAGTTAAATTATATCATATTCTTAGCATATTACAACTATATTTTTTTAGTGATTTTTATTGTTATTTTTTTTATTTTGTTACTCTTTTATACCAAAATATACATAATGTTTCCTATTTGTTTGTAGAAATTATATTAATATAGAAGTTTGATATGTTTTGGTCTTGAAATTTGTAGTGTTGATTTCTTTTTGTTTTTAGTTTTTCAATTAATCTACCTGTTGCTTGAACCTCAAAACTCTCCGGGACTATTATGTCTACCAAAAAATAATTGCCTCCACACACTAATTCATTACTTTTATATACTGTTTCAAGCTGCCATCCATTATCATGCTGTATAGCAGTAGGATACCAGCTAGCTAAGATATAGCTTGCTTTTCCTTCATTTGCAGCTTTATTTAGGTGAGAAATAATTGTAGTATACTTTATATCGATAATTACCTTATCATCCTTTTCTAATCTTTGATCCAATTTAATCATTAATACACTATTGTTTTTACCTATTATTTTATAATCCATGTTTTTCTCTTTTATCCTAACATATTCTATACATCCGATTTTGTATCTTGCTTGAGCTTTATTTTCTATTTCTTCTATAGCATCCTGACATAGCTTTGCATTAGAAGTTAAAACATTATTGAGATAAAAGAATAATTTGTCTGTACTCTTCTCATTCTTATTTATGTACTCTATATTTTCCACCACAGAAAGCTTTTCCTCTTCTGAAAAAAATTCTACAGAAATGGTATATTTATTTATTTCCTTAATATTGTTTATATTCCATGTTAGTTGAACATCATCTTCAATAAAAATATATATAGCTATTGGAAGTGCTACTACTAATAGGAGTAAAAGCATTCTTAGTGTAATTTTTTTAAATAGGATGCTCACTTTTTACCTCCTCATTTTTTTCTTGTCTGTGTTACTAATATATTTTACTCCATAAGAAATATGACCAAGTAATGTGATATAATATTATTGAAGAAATAGTTTATTGGTAGGTGAGATTAATGTCCTTCATTTTAGAAATTACAGATTTTGATTTTGGCGACACTCCTGTAGAAAATATTTTTATAAATGACTATATGCCCATGGCAGATGGTACTTGCGTAAAAGTCTATTTATTAGGATATAAATATGCTAAGGATAATGATGAAAAGCTTAGTGTAAACAATGAGAGTATATCTAGACAACTAAATATAGCCCTCTACGACGTTTTAAGGGCATGGGATTTCTGGGAGCAAAAAGGGATTATTAAGAAACATAAAAAAGAAGATTCTGGCGAACATGACTATAAAGTTGAATTTTTAAGCTTAAAGCAATTATATATAAAGAATAATTATGTGTTAAAAACTCAAGCAAACACCTCAAATAACAAGACTTCTACTACATACACCTGTACAGTTGAAGACTTAGTTGAATCTAACAAGATTCCAAGTATAAACGAAATGTTTTCCGCCATTGACTATATTGTAAGAAGGCAACTAGTGCCTAATGAAAAAAGAAAAGTACTTGAATGGTTATATAATTTTAACATGAGCCCTGAGGTCGTGGTAAAGGCCTTCTTTCATTCAGTAGAACAAAAAGGCAAAAGGAATATTAACTACATTGAAGGTATATTAAGAAATTGGTACGACATGGGCATAACAAATACAGATGCTCTAGATAAACATCTAAAGACTCAAAATGAAAGATTCTATAACTATGATAGAATTATGAAATCACTTGGCTTTAGTAACAGAATCCCAAGCGAAGCAGAAACAAAGGTTATGAATAAATGGTTTGATGACTGGAAATTTACTATGGAAGTTATTTTAAAAGCCTGTGAAAACACAAAAAAGACTGCAAATCCAAGTGTTAATTATATAGATGGTATATTGTCTAAGTGGAAAGAAAAAGGTATAGCTACTGTAGAAGAAATAGCAGAAAAGGATAAGCCTCAAGCTACTAGCTATACAAGGCCTAATAACACTAATTCACCACGTTCAGGCAAGGTGAAAACCAGATTTCACACAGCTGAACAAAGGACTGCTAAATATACTCCTGAAGAGCTAGAAGCACTTGCAAGAAAAAGAAGAGGATGATTTTTATGGATAAGTCATATATACAAGAAATATTAAGAGAATATGAAATCAGAAAAGAAAATGCATTAATCCAACAAAAGCTTAGACAGGCGGAAGTATATGCAAAAATTCCTAGATTAAAAGAAATTGATAGTGAAATATCTAAGACAGGGATTTTAATTGCTACTGCTATACTTCAAAATCATCTTTCATATGAAGAATGTTTAAACAAAATAGAAAATGATATGAAAAAGCTAAAAAGAGAAAAGGCAATACTAGTAACTGAAAATAATATTCCTTTAGAGTACTTAGATATTAATTATACCTGCAATACTTGTAATGACACTGGCTTTCTAAAAAATGGATCCAAATGTAATTGCCTTAAGCAAGCATTTATAAATAGAGCCTATAAGATGTCTGGAGTCCAGCATGCTCTCGAAAGAGAAAACTTTAAAAGCTTTGATATTAATATGTTTTCTACAGAAACCTTTGAAGGCGAACAATCTTCACCTAGAGAAAATATGCTACACATATTAAATAGAAGTGAAGGCTTTTGCATTAATTTTGATGAAGACAATGAAGAAAACTTGCTTTTTTACGGTACGACGGGCTTAGGAAAGACATTCATGTGTAACTGTATTGCAAAAGCTCTATTAGATAGAGGAAAAATAGTAATATATCAAACTGCTTTTAAGATTTTAGAAATAATTGAAGAGCATAGATTTAGGAGAAGCCCTCAAGAAGGTATTAACGATAGTAATTACAATCTTTTGTTTGATGCAGATCTATTAATAATCGATGACCTAGGTACTGAGCTTACAAATACATTTACTAATACTGAGATCTTCAACATCATTAATTCAAGACTTTTTAGAAGAAACAAGACTATTATCTCTACAAATCTTTCTTTAATGGAAATCGCAGATACATATGATAATAGAACCTTCTCCAGAGTCTTTGGCCAATTTACTCCCCTAAAATTTTATGGACCTGATTTAAGATGGGAAGCTAGTAATAGAGAATAATTTCAAAATATAATACTTCCACAGTAGTTAGTCTAATTAATTAGAACTTAGATTATCTACTTGGAAGTATTTTTTTATAGATATTTAGGCTTTGCAATCAAGGTTTTAAGCATAAAAAAAAGCCGTCCCGATTCTTTCAATCAAAACAGCCTTTTATGTGGAGCTGGTGAAAGGAATTGAACCCTCAACCTACTGATTACAAGTCAGTTGCTCTGCCAATTGAGCTACACCAGCACGATTAAGTTTAAGTGGCGACCTGGAAGGGACTCGAACCCTCGACCTCCAGCGTGACAGGCTGGCATTCTAACCAACTGAACTACCAGGCCGCAAAAATATTTGTATCGCAGTCTCACAACACAAATTTGTTTACTCCCTTTCGGTCATACAAATATGGTGTTCCTTGCGTTTGACCTAATCACAATTTATTTCATAAATTGAGTTAAGTCATAATTGGTGGGCGCAATAGGGCTCGAACCTATGACCCCCTGCTTGTAAGGCAGGTGCTCTCCCAGCTGAGCTATGCGCCCAATGCAATTTGTGGTGACCCTACCGGGATTCGAACCCGGGTTACCGCCGTGAAAGGGCGATGTCTTAACCGCTTGACCATAGGGCCATAAATGGTGACCCATCCGCGACTCGAACGCGGGACACCCTGATTAAAAGTCAGGTGCTCTGCCAACTGAGCTAATGGGTCTTTTTTGGACTACTCTTAATATGTTACAGCATGGGACAAACAATGTCAACAACTTTTTGTAATTTTTTTAATACTAATATGTCCCAATAATACAAACCCTTATCATGACTTCCCAAGTTTCATTTGACACTATGTTAATTCATTATTTTCCTCCCTAGTCAAATACAAAAAAAATCAAAGTAGAAACCATTTCAATCTCTACTCTGAAAAAAAGCAACTCTTTGTGGTCACCTTATCATATATAAAGCTGGTTTTATCCACATGTTTATAAAGAAATTCGGGTTTTCATCCACATATCCACAGACATATGCACAGGTGTTCGGTCTTTTTATGTGGATAAGCATATTGAATCTATGTTTTTTGTATATTCATCTCATAGTATTTACAATAAGCAATACTATTTCTAATAGTAAAAAACTCCTCATTCCACAGGGCACTTCCCTCTTCATATACTTCTCCCATTAAGCTTGAATGTTTTGATTGATACTGTCTCACTATTTTAAATCCGCATTTTTCATAGCATCTTATGGCACGTTTATTGAACTTAGCTACATCTAAATATAGGGTATTCATTTTCATATCATGAAAATAATAGTCTAACACTGACATTATTGCTTCTGAACCATACCCTTTATTAATTACATCTGGATTAAAGACTATTCCGAGCCTTGCAGTCCTCATTATTTTTCTAATATTCCTTATACTAATATAGCCAACAACTTTGTTTTTCTCATCTAATACTGAAAAACATCTTGTTCTTTTCTTTGAAGTCCTATATTTATACCAGCTAAGAATTTCATCATCTGTTAGATTTGGAAAGTTATAATCTTTAAACAAAGGATCATCATGTTTTCCCCAATTCTTCATTTCAATTACATCTTCGTGACTTAATGGTCTTATTCTTACTCTACTTCCTTTTATTTCACACACTAAAATCTCCCCCTGCACTTAGAGTGTGGTTCCAACTTCTACTGTCTCAGCTTTTCTAAATTTAAGAATTTAGTGTATTCACCCATAAACACTAATTCAACAGTACCTGTAGGTCCGTTACGGTGTTTAGCAATAATTATTTCTCCAATGTTTTTCTTTTCAGAATCAGGATGATAATAATCATCCCTATATAGAAACATTACAATATCAGCATCTTGCTCTATTGCTCCAGATTCACGTAAATCTGACAATATAGGTCTATGATCAGATCTCATTTCGGGAGCACGAGATAGCTGAGATAAAGCTATTACGGGGCAATCCATTTCCTTTGCCAAGCCTTTTAGTCCTCTTGATATGGCTGATATTTCTTGTTGTCTATTTTCATTTCTTCCTTCGCCAGACATCAATTGAAGGTAATCTATCATCACAAGATCTAAACCCTTTTCCATCTTGAGCTTTCTGCATTTAGCCTTCATTTCCATCAAAGTAATACCTGGTGTGTCATCTATAAAAATCTTTGCTTGAGATAGTGGTCCCATTGCTCTTACAAGCTTTGGCCAATCATCTTCATCTAACTTTCCATTTATAATCTTTTGTAACTCTACATGTGATTCAGAGCTTAACATACGTTGTACCAACTGTTCCTTCGACATCTCAAGACTAAATATAGCAACCGAAGCATTTCCTTTTAATGCAGAATTAACTGCAAGGTTAACAGAAAAAGCTGTTTTCCCCATAGATGGTCTAGCTGCTACAAGCACAAGATCGGATTTTTGAAGACCTGATGTCCTTCGATCCAAATCTATATATCCTGTTGTTAGACCAGTTAAATCGCTTTTATTTAAAGCCATTTGTTCAATTCTAGAGAAGCTTTCTAGTAGAACTTCCTTTATTGGATCCAATCCTTCCCGGCTTCTCTTCTGGGTAATATCAAAAATCTTTTTTTCTGCTGCATCTATGATGATATTAATATCCTCGTCAGCATCATAACCTTTTGCAATTATTTCACTAGAAGCATTTATGAGCCTCCTAAGTATTGATTTTTCTTCAACTATTTCACAATAGAATCTTATATTTGCAGTAGTTGAAATAGCCTCAGATAAATCTGCAAGGTACAAAATCCCACCGATGGCATCAAGTGTATTCCTCTTTTTTAGCTCTTCAGAAAGAGTTATCAAATCTACTGGTTCATCTCTATTATATATCTCCAAAACAGCTTCGTATATTTCCCTATGTGCTTCTTTATAAAAGTCACTGGGTTTTAATATTTCTGTAGCTGTTACTATGGCGTTTTTATCTAGAATCAATGAGCCTAACACAGATTGTTCTCCTTCAATGCTATGGGGGGGAATTCTACCTAATGATTGTATTTCTGTTGACATGTGTTATCACCTCTTTGCTTGTGTATAACGAACACAAGATACAAGATGAATAAATGCATCGAGTATCTTGTAGTGTATAGTCTATTCCTCAGTTACCTTTACTTTAAGTTTTGAAGAAACATTAGGATATACCTTTACTTCTACAAGAGTTGTTCCTATGGTCTTGATGTTTCCTCCGTCTATATCCATTTTTCTTTTATCTATGTCTATTTTATGTTGCTTCTTAAGTGCTTCAGATACATCCTTTGTTGTAATTGATCCAAATAACTTCCCATTTTCTCCTGATTTTCCTTTTAGCTCTACTGTAAGATCAGATATTTTATCTGCTAATTCTTTGGCTCTTATAAGTTCTTCTTCTTGTTTAATTTTCTTGGCAGTCTTTTGCTCCTCTAATACTTTCACATTTCCCTCTGTTGCTACCTTAGCAAGGTTTTTAGGGAATAAAAAGTTCCTTGCATAACCATCCTTTGCATTCACTACCTCACCTTTTTTACCTAATCCTTTTACATCTTGAAGTAATATAACCTTCATTATTTTTCACCTTCCTCAAAATATTCTCTTATAGCTTCTCTTAACATATCTTCTGCTCCATCTATGTCAACATTCTCAAGCTGGGCTCCAGCCACTGCTAAATGGCCACCGCCTCCTAGCTTTTCTAGTATAAGCTGTACACTAATATCTCCTAAAGACCTTCCGCTAATATGAATTTTTCCATCGCTAACAACTAAAACAAAGGACGCCATTATACCATTAATATTTAGAAGGTCATTTGCTGATTCTGCCGCTATGAGAACTGATTCTTCACTCTCTTTTCTCATCTTAGATATAGCTATTTTGTCATCTATTATTTTAGCTTCTTTTACTACTTCAGCCTTTGTCATAAAAGTATTTATATCATCTTGGAAAAGTTGCCTTACAGAAGAAGTGTCTGCTCCCGCTCTCCTTAAAAAAGACGCAGCTTCAAAGGTTCTTACTCCTGTCTGGAAAGTAAAATTCTTAGTGTCTACACTTATACCTGCTAAAAGCGCTTCTGCCTCAAATTTGTTAATACTAATCTTGTCTCCCATATAAGTAAGTATTTCTGTGACTAATTCACATGTAGAGGATGCATAGGGCTCTAGATAAGATAAAACTGGTTCCTCTATAAAATCTGCACCTCTTCTGTGGTGATCTATTAGCACAACCTTATCTACTATCTCTAAAATATGTGGGGCTTCTGTATAACTTGGTCTATGATTGTCAACTAACACACATAAGGATGATTTATCTGCTATGGCCCGAGCCTGCTCTGGGGTAATTATATCCTCTAAGTATTCTGGATGCTCTGTCTTAAGTCTATCATATATGTTTTTTATAGAGGGATTCACTCCGCTTAAGATTATATAGGCCTTTCTATCTCTATTTTTAACTGCTCTGTATATTCCAATAGAAGCACCAAAGCTATCCATATCTCCATTTTTATGTCCCATAATAAACACTTCTTCTGATTGATCAATAAGTTGTCTTAAAGCATGGGCTATTACTCTAGCCTTTACCTTAGTTCTTTTCTCTACGGCTTTACTCTTTCCACCATAGAAGCTTAATTTATCGATTCTCTTTACTACAGCCTGGTCTCCACCCCTTCCTAATGCTATGTCAAGAGCGGCATTTGCATACTCAAATTGCTGTACAAGGCTTTTACCGTTTACTCCTATGCCTATACTTAGGGTCACAGGTATTTTATTTCCCACATCTACTTCCCTTACCTGGTCTAAAACCTCAAATTTTTTCATTTCAATAATGTCTAGTTGCTTATTTTCAAATACAAATAGATACTTATCATTTTCATATTTTCGAATAAAACCGCCTATTCTAGAAGTCAATGCGTTAAGAATCTTATCAACTTCAACAAATACTATTGGCCTAATTGCTTCATCCGTATTGTTTCTAACGTCATCATAATTGTCTATTTGGATTATGCCTACATTTACCTTTTCATCATTATATTTGGTCTTTAAGGTTGTAAAGCCTGTACTATCTATCCAATATAGCATTATAATATATTCTTCTTTATTTTCTTTAATTTTACTTTTCTGAATTACATTATATAAAACCTTATAATGTTTGTCCTTAAAAGATACTTCTATTGGAACATCTTCTTTTCTACTCATAATACTGTCTATATTAAATCCTGGGATAATATTTTTAATATTCTCCTCTAGGAGCTTTTTCGAATCAGTAATCTGATGAAATTTTGTATTATACCAGCTAATTGTCCCATCTGTCTCTACCATTACTAGAGGTACTGGTAAGTTTATTATAGCATATTTTGTTGCTGTATCTAAGCCAGTGGTTAAGCTTTCTATATACTTAGTCCATTCCACCTTTTTAAGATGAATATTTCTCCAATGATAATATATTAGATATCCTAATAATAGGACTCCCAAAACAGCAATCTTTATCTCATAGAATGCAATAATACCTACTAATACACCGATTATTAATAAATAGAGCTTTGAATCTGGTATTAGTAATTTAAAAATTCTTTTATTTGACATACATATCCTCCCCCAAGGAGTTACTCCACTTTTTTCAACTTTCTAAAATCAAGCACCACATCTAATAAACCAATAATTGAAACCATTATGCTCAAAGGCATATTTACTATTATTAGAAATATTAGTATAGCTTTTACGATTTTGTGCATTTTCTTTCTGTTCATTAGAAAAACTACTACAGATAAACCCTGCATAAAAAAAACAAAGGATATTAAAACTACAGCATTAATAAATATTGTCTCATAGTAGAAAAGCTTCATGCTTCTAAATAATATTGCTGCTACAATAATAACTGCAGAACCCATTATTGCATTACTTGGAAGTCTAAATTGCATGAATTTAGGTATCTCAACTGTCTTGTGCCCTAGTCTACTAAGTATTGCAGTGGACATCCAATAGTTCATATATACAACAAAAACAGAAGAAATTACTATAGTTGCAGGTATAAGAATAATCATATAGTCTGTTGTAACTGTTAAAAAATCCTTGAACAATGTCAATTCGTATGTAGAAAGGTCCATTTCTCTTAGTATCTCTAGCTGAAGTTTCATACTTTCACTTAAAGTAGCATTAATTTGTGAAAGAAAGCTAATGCCTGTTATATATCCTATAATGGCTATAGATATCAAAATAGCAACTATGGTAGCTATGGCTCCACCTATTAATATGTCTTGTGATCTATGTTTTTTATTTATCATATAAGTTATAATAATGGAAATCAACCCAAATACTAGAAATATTAATAATCCAGTAAATATATCCGTGAGTATTCCAATTAGTATACTAGAGGCTAAAATTGAATATATATTGTATTTTGTCTTGTGCCTTACTCCTAGGATTATAAAGGGTATTGGATAAAACAAAATAATTATAGGAAACATATTAAACCCAAAGATTATAATCAGTGTCATAAATGTTGTAATGATTGCGGTTTCCGCAATTCGCGTTGTCTTTTCTCCTAAATTCAAGTTCTTCACCTCAAGTCTACCTTCTTTTTCTCTTCAAATAATCTAATAAACTGCCTATATCTCCATACCACTGTTCGATTTTATGCTCCTCTACAAGTGCAAGCTTGGCCTTCTCCTCTACTTTTGCATCTATGCTTTCATATGAAATCCCAAGCCTTTTACCTAGTAGATAGGCTACTAGTATTATATTTGATACTGCATCAAGCAATGCATCATGACTATTTTGAATGCCTTTAACTAAAATATCATATAAGGAAGCAATTGCCATAAGAAGCTCGCTTTTTAGCCATTCTATTACCTTTATATTTTTTGTAATATCTATATTCTTGTCATTAATTAACATGGTTAATCCCCCCTTTATACATTATATCAGACACATAGATGTTTAACTAACTTTATTACTCATTATATGATTCATATAGTAAATTTTTACAGGAACACTATCTATATCAGTTTAATAAGTATGCAAGCCCTTTTCCTACGTTTTTCTGATAAAGCATTAAAGATAATCGGGTTAGACCTTTCGCAGTCAAGCTACACAAATTTATTTGTTCGCTTCGCTCACATAAATTTGGTGCTTGGTGCCTTTGACCTACCATCGATTCTTTCGGAAAACCATCCGAAACAATCGGGTTAGGTCATAAAAAAAGAGATATACTACATATTATATAATATATCTCTCATGTATACTATTAAAATTTTTTTAATTAGTCTGCTGTATATGGTAAAAGTGCAACTTGTCTTGCTCTTTTTATAGCATGTGTTAATTGTCTTTGATGTGCAGCACAGTTTCCTGAAATTCTTCTAGGAAGTATTTTTCCTCTTTCAGTAACATATTTTTTAAGCTTATTTACATCTTTATAGCCTATGCTAGTAGCATTGTCAACGCAAAAGCTACAAACTCTTTTCTTAGTTCTAAACTTTCTTCCTGGTTGTGCCAATCTTTTTCCCTCCTTCTAGAATGGAATATCATCATCGTCTGTAGGATGGAATCCATCCATATCTATATCCATACCAAAATCTTTATTTGTATTAGAATCTCTGTTTGTATTAAAGTCTCTGTTTGTATTTTGGTTCCCTTGTCTTGCTTCTCCCCATTCAAGGAACTGAACTCTATCTGACACTACATCTGTAGTATATCTTTTAGTTCCGTCTTGAGCTGTATAGCTCCCTGTTTGTATACGTCCTTGAACTGCAATTAATCTACCTTTAACTAGATAATTTGCACAGTTTTCAGCCTGTTTTCCCCAAACTACTATATTTATAAAATCTGCTGTAGGTTGTCCTTTACTCTGAAATTCCTGCTTCTTTTCTCTTGATAAGTCTTTATCCACCGCTATGCTAAATCTAGAAACTGCCCTTCCATTAGACAGGTACCTTAGTTCAGGGTCTCTTGTTAATCTACCGATAAGTATTACACTATTCACAATTACACCCCCATACGGCTTAATTATTCTTCTTCTCTAATTATCATATGTCTAATTACATCATCTGTAATTTTAGCAATTCTGTCTATTTCATTAACAACATCTGCTCCAGAAGTAATGTTGAATAAAACATAATAGCCTTCTTGATAATCATTAATTTCAAAAGCAAGCTTTCTGCTTCCCCATATATCAACGTTATCAATTGTACCATTTGTCGTAACTATGCCTTTAAATCTTTCAATAAGAGCATCTCTTGATTCTTCTTCCATTCCTGGTGCAAAAATCAAAACAACTTCATACTTTCTCATGCACTTCACCTCCTTTTGGACTAAACGGCCCTATTAATAAATAGAGCAAGGATAACTTTCTACATCACAGTATTATATCACTTATTATATATAAACACAACACATATTATTTAATCCTAAATTAGAACTTAGTTAGGTTCATTGAAGCTTAATTGAAAACATCTATGTATAATTTCTTCACCTATAAGCAATTTATTGACTTAGCTATTGTATTGAAAATATCCTATTTTTGATTTCCTTTAAACTATATCATAATTATTGATAATTTATCTTAACTATAGTATATACTATTATTGTAGATTACTTTAGAAAAATCTTATTTGGAGGTGCTTAGATTGAAGGAGATTATTTTGGCTGGTGGATGCTTTTGGGGTGTCGAAGAATATATGTCTAGAATAGATGGAATAGTTGAGACTAGAGTTGGTTATGCTAATGGTTCAACTCATAACCCTAGCTACGAGGATGTATGCAAGGGTAACTCTGGTCATGCAGAAGCTTGCATAATCAAATATGAAGAAAGTATTGTTTCCCTCGAAAATCTATTAAGTAGCTTTTGGAAAGTTATAAATCCTACATCATTAAATAAACAAGGTGGCGATATTGGTCATCAATACAGAACAGGCATTTATTATATAGACGATGAAGACCTAGCCATCATAGAAACATCCCTAGCAGAAGAGCAAAAAAAATATGACAAGAAAATAGCAACTGAAGTTGAACCTTTGAGTTGCTTCTACGATGCCGAGGAATATCATCAAAGATACTTAAAAAAGAATCCTGGTGGCTACTGTCATATAGATTTAAGCTCACTGTAGACAATGTGATTCTGAGAGGTGATAAACAATGAACAAAGACTTTTTCCAAGCTTTTTTAATAAGATTTAGGGTAAACTGTAACTTACGAGCAGGTTTTCTACCCATTAATTATAAGGATATGGAGTTCCCTTTTAGAATATATAAGGGAGCCTATAATGAAACTAGAGAAGAACTAATAATAGAAAAAAATCCAACAAATGACCAGTTAAAAATCATTGATGATGCCTATGAAGTATTTATGAAGCATCTAGAGGAATCAGAAGATTATAGTATTGCTGAAAAAAAAATGATAGAATGGGCAGAAAATCATAAACCCTTGAGCAAATAGCCAAGGGTTCATTTTTTTATATACAGCGTCAGTTTCTCTACTCTTCTTTTGACTCAAGATTTAATTCAAGGCTAATATCTGGGTTATTGCTACTAATTACTTTTTTAACCCTTTTTTCAAAATCCCTTCTAGCAATCCATACCTGCCGTTGACAACCAAGGCACTTGAGTTTAAAATCAACTCCTGTTCTCATGATCTCCCATTTGTTTTCTCCACATGGATGGGCTTTCTTAAGCTGCACCACGTCCCCAATATTGTATTTTACAATCATAAATAAAACCCCCC
>JBBAFY010000054.1:0-17219 GCA_041655135.1 Tissierellales bacterium | reverse complement strand
ATGCTATAATATAAATATATGGTTATTTATCATAATAATGGGGATTGGGGTTTATATGAAAAGATTATTTTTATTATTAGTTATCCCATTCATTATAGGAATATGCATAACATACAATTTAGAAATAGATGTGTATGCAATAATTTTCTTAATAGTTGTATCAATATTTGGGCTAGTAATTGCTTATATTTATAATCGAGGCTATATTTTGATATTGTTTTTTTTGTTTGTTTTATTGGGAATAATAATTACTGCAAATAGCTTAGAAAGTAATTTAACTGATTTTGTTGATAAGGAATTAATGCTTGAAGGTGTTATTGAAAGTAGAACCATATCTGATGACGAAAAAAGCAGGTATGTTGTAAAAGTAGATAAGTTGAAATATGATGATGAGGCTTATAGAACAGAAGAAAAAATAATACTTAATTACTATGATAAGGATGTATTCAGTATAAATGATAGAATAAGGATTAATGGCGCTCTTTCATTACCTAAAGAAAATACAAATCCAGGATTGTTTAATTATAGGCTATATTTACAAACAAAGAATATCCATACAACTATGAATGCAAGTAGTATATCTGTAGGTATTATATCTAAAGATAAACTAAGAAAAGGTCAAGTCTTAAGAATTAAATTTTCTGAAAGAATAAGTGATATTTTAGATATGACCTTAAATGAAAGAAATAGCAATATTATGACTTCTATAATATTAGGAGATAGTAGTTTTTTAGATGATGAAACAGGACTAAGGTTTAGAGAATTAGGATTATCACATGTTTTAGCAGTGTCTGGCTTACATATTGGAATTATCTATCTATTCATATTAAAGATACTAAGGTTAATTGGCATTGATAAAAGGATTTCAGTTATAACAGCTCTAATAATAATTTGGGGCTACGCATTTTTGATTAGTTTTCCAGCATCCGTACTAAGATCCTCCATAATGTTTAGCTTATTATCTTTATCAGCTTTAGTTTATAGAAGATATGATTCTATAAATACTCTTTCTCTAGCTGCTTTGTTTTTACTATTTATAAGACCACTATGGATATTTGATGTGGGGTTTCAATTATCATTTATTGCAACCGCTTCTATCATTGTCCTTACTCCAAGAATTAAATGGCTTTTATCTATATATAATAAAAAAGCAGCAAAGTATTTATCCTCTTTATTTGCAGTGCAAATTGGCTTGTTTCCTGTTCTAGCATATCACTTTAATTCATATGCAGTATTATCACTCATTTCAAATCTAATACTAATACCTATTTTTTCGTTTTCCTTACTAATTAGTTTTCTAATAATATTTATATCGCCATTATTTATAAATATATCTATGCTACTAGGTCTTCTATTAAATATAATCTTAGATTATGGAAATATGATAATAAATGTATTTTATAAATTTACTTTTCTAAATATGGCTTTACCGTCGTTAGGAATTGGATATATCCTCTTGTATTATTTCCTGTTGCTCATATGTTTAAGAGTTGTAAAGTTTGACTTTCTTAGGCCTAGTGTTAATAGACTTATACTTGGATATATTATTATTTTTCTCTTTGTAAGTATCTTTACGGTTTTAAATAGAGAGGAAACAACTTTAGAATTTATAGATGTTGGCCAAGGAGACTGCTGTTTAGTATCTACTAGAGACAAAGTGTTCTTAATAGATGCAGGGGGCAATGCCTTTGGCAACTTTGACGTAGGAGAAAGAGTAGTAGTGCCTTTTTTACTTAAAAAGGGAATAAATAGACTAGATGCTGTCTTTATATCGCATTTTCATGAGGATCATGCTGAAGGGTTTATTCCTCTAATTGAAAATATAAAAATGGATAATATTTTTATTGGATATGAAAATATAGAAAGCAAATTGTATAATGAAATAATGAATAATGCAATTAAGCGTAGTATTAAGGTAAGTAAATTGTCAGAGGGTGATTTATTATATATAGATAACAATAATGCTCTAAGGGTACTAAACCCTTCTTTAGATGCTTCGGCTACAGATAATGTCAATGAAAACAACCTTTCTCTTACTTTTATTTTAAAGTCATATGGCAAGAGCATTCTTTTTACTGGTGACATAGAAAAAGAGATTGAAAATGTCATTGTTAATAGTAAAAAACTGGAGAAAGTAGATATTATAAAGGTCCCACATCATGGTAGTTATACTTCATCAACTACTGAACTAATTGCAAAAGCTAATCCATCCTATGGAGTTATTCAAGTGGGTAAAAATAGCTTTGGCCATCCTAATAATGAAGTTTTGGAAAGATATGAGCAAAATGGCACGAGCATATTTAGAAATGATACAAATGGTCTAATAACATTTAAAATCCATAGAGAAAATATAGATATATATACTTATATTAAGGACAAACCTTCATTTAATGATATAATTATAATATATAGATACAAACTTATAATTTTGGCCTTATATATTATTACTTCCTTTTATCTATGCAGTATTTACGCTTTTTGCTATGATACATCGGATGAAATTCAATATAAGTTTTACAATAACATTTACATGTCATAAATTTCAGTAATGAGTTTTAAAGATACTTGACTAAGGAGTGCATCTTATGGATTATAAAGATATGCTAAAGGATATTAAAAATTATGAACTTAAAAAAGTCTATCTTATATACGGAAGTGAAATGTATTTAAAAGACTACATAATATCGAGTGTAAAAAAGAGATATATATCTGAAGCCTTTGAATCGTTGAACATGCTATATATAGATGGAAAAGAAACTTCTACTGCTTTAATAATAAATGCCTGTGAAACACTCCCTTTTATGTCTGATAAAAAAATTGTAGTTGTTGTAGACCTGCCTTTATTTACCTCTAAGAAGGAGGCTAATAATTTAGATGAAGAAGGACTTTGCAAGTATTTAGAGAAATTAAATGATTCGACTTGTTTAATATTTATCTCCAATGAAACCAAAATTGACAATAGAAAAAAGATAATAAAGGCTGTTAAGCAAAACGGAAAAACAGTGGAATTATTAAAATTAAAAGATGGGGAAATAGTAAAATGGATACAAAATATTTTTTTAAAGAACGATAAAAAAACACAAAATATGGATGTTCAATATTTTCTACACCAGTCCGGCTACTATGATACAAATAGCAATCGGACACTATATGATTTAGAAAATGAAATAAATAAGATTTGTAGTTATCTAGGAGATAGAAGTACTGTTGAAAGAAGAGATATCGATAAAGGTATCGTAAAATCACTACAAAACAATGTGTTTGCTCTAGTGGACGCAATAGGTCAAAAAAAAGCTGATGATGCTTTGTCCATATTTAATGACATGGTTTTAGATAATGAGCCGATTCAGCTAATATTTCACATGATAGTTAGGCAGCTTAGAATGCTTATGCTTACTAAGCTTTATGATGAAAAGGGATATAGTCAAGGAGATATTTCTCAAAAAATTGGTGCTCCTACCTTCGTGGTGAAAAAACTAGTAATACAAACTAGAAACTATTCTTTAGTAGACCTCAATACTATATTTGAAAAGGCACTCAATGTTGATAGAGCTATTAAAACAGGTAAGATGGAGTGGAAGCTTGCTGTTGAAATATTCATATCTGAAATTAGCAACACAAAATAGCGTAAGAGAGGCAATATAATGAGAAAAAATTTCAATATGTATATAAATAAGGCTATAGGGATAATGTATGCAACTAATTTATTACAAGCACTTTTAGTAATTGCTGTTATGTTTTTCTATCTGTCAAGGGATAGCTTAATATTTTTACCCATGAATATATTTGATGTACTTGTAATTGGACTGGTAGCAATTTCATTGATTAATTGCTATTTAGTATTAAGAGACATTAGATTCGTAAAGGATTTAAATCTTCAAAATATTATGAAAAGTAAATCCTTAGAAAATATTACTCAACTCAATCACTTATTGCGTGCTCAACGCCATGATTTTCTAAACCATTTACAAGTTGTCTATAGTTTAATTGAGCTAAATGAATTTGATGAAGCTTCTAATTACATTGAGACAGTATATGAGGATATAAAGAAAGTAAATAAATCGTTAAAAACTGTAAATACGGCTATAAATGCCTTGTTGCAAGCTAAGCTTTTGGATTGTGAAAATAAAGGTATTTTAGCAGATTTACATATAGATACAAGATTAGAAAACTTATTAATACCTAGCTGGGAAATGTGCAGGGTCCTAGGAAACCTTATTGATAATGCCATTGATGCAGTAAGGGAATTAAGAGAAAAAGGTTTTGTTAATATTGAAATTGAAGAAAAGGATTCTAATTATGTTTTTACTATTAAGAATAATGGCAAACAAATTCCAGAAGAATTGAAAGATAAAATCTTTGAACCAGGCTATACAACGAAAAAAGATAGGGGAGAGGGTATGGGTTTAGCGATAACTAAGTCCATAACTGAAAAATACAATGGGAAAATCTTCGTAGATAGTATTCAAAGTGTAACAATCTTTAGGGTGTGCATACCAATAGAATAAGAATCACTTAAAGCGACAATTGAGACCTGTAAATGTATTGTTTATTAAATATGTATTTATATATATAGATAATAGATGTAGTATGAAACTACAAAGATGTTATGGAAGGGAGTGGAAAAATGGTTATGGCTGAATTGATTCAAAGTATAGGCATATTATCGGTTATATTTTTCGGTATAGGGTTTTTATTAGTAATTATAGAAATTTTTGTACCAGGCTTTGGAGTCCCTGGTCTACTAGGTTTCGCATTTCTAGTAGCAGGAGTTATTGTAACGGCCAAGACACTCGTTCAAGCATTAATACTTATAATATTAATTCTAGCGATATTAGGGGTGCTAACATCTATACTTTTAAGATCTGCTAGCAAAGGAAGGCTTTCTAAAAAAATAGTCTTATCAGCTTCAATCAACAGTGACGAAGGATATATCGGTACAAGTGATATGCAATATTTTTTAGATAAAACAGGTATTACTCTTACTGTTTTAAGACCTGCGGGTACAGTTGATTTTGATGGAGTAAAGTTGGATGTTGTTTCTGAAGGAGACTTTATATCTAAGGGAAAAGAGGTCCAAGTCATCAAGGTTGAAGGTAGAAGAATAGTAGTTAGGCAAATCAAGAAAGAAGAAATTATTTTATAGGAGGAGATTTGATGTCAACAATTGTTTTAATTCTTATTATTGCTGTTGTTATTGTAGTTTTAGCTTTGTTCTTTAGCCTAGTTCCTGTAGGACTTTGGATATCAGCTCTTGCTGCAAATGTTAGGGTCAGTATAATTACCCTTATAGGAATGAAGCTTAGAAGGGTAAGTCCTAATAGGATAGTTAGGACACTTGTAAAGAGTAGAAAAGCTGGACTCAATCTTACAAGTGACCAACTTGAAGCACACTATCTTGCAGGTGGCAATATTGACAGTGTAGTAAATGCATTAATAGCTGCTGAAAGAGCTAACATACCTTTAGAATTTGAAAAAGCAACTGCCATTGATTTAGCTGGAAGAGATGTTTTTGAAGCAGTTCAAATGTCAGTAAAGCCTAAAGTTATAGAAACACCTAATATAGCGTCTATTGCTAAGAATGGCATAGAGCTTATGGTAAAAGCAAGAGTTACTGTCAGGACAAGTATAGATAAATTAATTGGTGGAGCAGGAGAAGAAACCATAATTGCACGTGTTGGAGAGGGAATAGTAACTACAGTGGGTTCTGTTGAATCCCATGAGGAAGTATTAGAAAATCCTGATCTAATATCAAGAACAGTACTAGAGAAAGGATTAGATGCAGGCACTGCTTTTGAAATATTATCTATTGATATTGCTGATGTAGATGTTGGACGTAATGTTGGTGCTAAGTTACAGATGGATCAAGCGGAAGCAGATAAACATATTGCTCAAGCAAAAGCTGAAGTCCGAAGGGCAATGGCAGTAGCACAAGAACAAGAAATGGTGGCTTCAATACAAGAAATGAGAGCAAAAGTAGTCGAAGCAGAAGCTGAGGTTCCTAGAGCTATGGCAAAAGCTTTAACTGATGGTAAAATGGGAGTTATGGATTATTATAACATGAAAAATATAATGGCAGATACAGATATGAGGGAGTCAATATCGAACATTGGAAAAGATGAAAAATCTGAAATCTAATGCTATGAGATTGGAGTTGATTTAATGAATAATTCAAAGCCATTTGGGAGTAAGAAGGAACCAGGGAAATTTACCACAAATACAGAAAATAAATACTCCATAAATTTCACCCAGAAAGGTTTATTAGATGGGATTATCATGTCTGAAATTCTTGGACAGCCAAAAGCAAGAAAAGGATTGGTGTCATATAATGTGCATAAAAGTATTAATAGCAGATGATGAAAGTGGCATGAGGCTTGTTCTAAGAAAGATAATAGAAAGAATTGAAGGCTTTCAGGTTATTGGTGAGGCGGAAGATGGCAGTTCAACTATTTCTTTAGTTGAAGAACTGGATCCACAGTTGATATTTTTAGATATAGAAATGCCACATTTAGATGGGATTGAATGTGCTAAGCTAATATCAGATATTGATCCGAAAAAAATAATTGTTTTTGCAACGGCTCACCCAAGCTACATGCCAGATGCTTTTGAGGTATATGCTTTTGACTATATTACAAAACCATTTAAAGTAGACAGAGTTATAAAAACTTTAAATAGAATTAAAGAAATCATAACAGATGAAAATGAAACAACTGAAGGAAATGTAGTGTACAAACAATCAGTATCTGATAAGCTAATAGTAAAAAACAAAGATGGAATGAATTTCATAGATGTAGATAGTATAATACTTATACAAAGAGAAGGTAAAAGCACAGTGTTATATACATCGGATAACAGATACACTACTTCCGAGGGATTAAGTGATATTGAAGAACGCTTAGGAAAGCTTACCTTTTTCAGATGTCATAAATCATATTTAATAAATACATCCAAAATAATAAAAATATCTCCCTATGGAAGATGGACATATATAGTACATTTCAAAGATATCGAAAATGATGCTTTAATAACTCATAAGAAATATGAAGAACTAAAAAAAATATTCAGACTCTAATAGTTGAAAAATCAAAAAAACTTCAGGCTTAGCCCGAAGTTTTTCTATTCTTAATGATTGATATTATTAGCATAAAATCTAACTGTTTACTTACACAGCTTTGTTCAATTTTTTAGTCAAACGACTTACTTTTCTAGTTGCAGCATTTTTGTGGATAGTATTCTTAGTAGCTGCTCTGTTTAATTTTTTCTCTACTAGTTTAAGTAAAGATTTAGCTGAATCCAAGTCTCCACTCTCAATAGCTTTATTGAATTTAGCAATATATGTTTTAATTTCAGATTTTCTAGACTTATTTAAAGCAGTTTTAACTTTTATAACTTCAATTCTCTTTTCAGCAGATTTAATATTTGCCAACAGGTTCACCCCCTTCAAAAGCCTTAACAAAAGATATTTTATCATGAAGATATGTAAAATGCAAGAAAAATATGTTGTTTCTTTTATATCCAAACACTACATATATTATTCATGATTCTAGAAAGTATAAATATAACCCTTTAGTGTAATTATATAGTATATATGATTAAAAGCAAATGACTAAAAATAAATCTGGGGTGGTAAATATTATGTTTCAAGTTAGAACTGATTTGGCTATTGAGGCTAGGGAGATTTATGAACAAAGAAATAAAAGTGAAATAAAAGATATAGAAATAGATAAAGAGGAGAAAGAATATTACAATGTTACACGGGTAAAAATTTTAAATGACCATGGTGAGAAAAGATTAGGAAAACCTATTGGTACTTATATTACTATTGAAGTACCGGCTTTAAAAAGTGCAGACCAAGACTTGAAAGACGAAATTAGTAAGGCTATGGCAAAGGAACTTAAAGCTTTAATCAATCCTGATAAGCATACAAAGTCATTAATTGTAGGATTAGGCAACTGGAATATCACACCAGATGCATTGGGTCCGAAAGTTATTGACAAGGTTTATGTAACTAGACATTTATTTAAAGCATATAACAAAACAGAAGATGAGGATATGACAGAGGTTTCTGCTATTTCTCCTGGGGTCATGGGGATAACAGGTATAGAGACAAGTGAAACAATAAAAGGGATAGTGGAGAAAACCAATCCAGATATTGTAATTGCAGTAGATGCACTAGCTTCTAGAAAAATGGAAAGAGTCAGTACAACCATACAGATTACTGATGCAGGAATAAGCCCAGGCTCAGGAATAGGCAATGAAAGAAAGGCCTTAAACAAGGAATATTTAGGTGTTCCTGTTTATGCCATAGGAATTCCTACAGTAGTTGATGCGGCTACTATGATTAATGACACAATGGAGTTAATAATTGAAGAACTTAAGAATCAAGCAGATGAAGGCACCAGCTTTTATTCAATGCTTGAAGAGATGGAGTCTCAAGACAAATATCAATTAATTAAAGAAGTGTTAACGCCGTACATGCCCAATGTTGTCGTGACACCAAAGGAGATAGACGAGTTAATAAGCAATCTGTCACTTATAGTTGCCAACGGATTAAACATAGCCCTACATCATGGGATTGATTTAAATGACGTAAACAGGTATATAAATTAGTATAAGTAACTGAAAATGACATGATGAAGCCCTATAATAATAGGGTTTTATTGTTTTTATAACAATCATAATAACAAGCAATGTGGAATATAATTTCATAGAACATTTTTACTAAGGGGTTGTTAGTCATGGCAAGAAACAAGAACTTTAATAAGAGAATTACATATGTAATTATAGCTATACTATGCTTAACGAATTTCTTTCTCGGGGCAAGTGTAATAAAGAAACTAGTAGATATTAAAATAACAACAAGCTCATCTGAAGTAAATATTAATGAAGATGCAATAGCAGTATTTAATGTTGAGGGAGACAGGGAGGAAGAGAGTTTAGTATTTAATGATAAAATAGATAATAAAACCGAAATAAAGTTAGAAGAGCTTAAAGAACAAAGCGATATAATTAAAAATGAAATGTTTTTAAAGTTGTTAATTAGCTCTAATGCATATATGAAAACCGCTTATCAAATTGAGTATAAGGAAACAGAAATAGAGCATTCTAGAGGTAGTTTTATAAGTAGACTAGCAGTATTGTTAAAACCTGATTTTTATATAAAGCCTCACCTTCCAGCAATAGTAAGTGCATTTAATGATACCTACTTTTGGGAAGAAAAAAACAAAAAAGAAAATACCCATGATTTAGAAGGCTATATAGTCCTCAGTGATATAATATTTATAGAAGATTCAGAAGGAAGGAAAGAATTTAATCAAGAGCTAGAGCTTATGGGTAAGAAACATGAAGATAAATTATATATTGAATCACCCAAAAGTGTAAGTATAGACCATGAAAACCCATATATCTTAATATATCATACTCATGGAACAGAAGCTTACTTGCCTATCACTACAGATAGATTTCACACTGAGAATAGAGAATATAATGTGTTAGCAATAGGAGAAATCATAGGAAATGTACTTGAAGCAAATGGACATAAGATTAAATGGATAGATACTTATCATGATATCCCCTCATATAATGAATCTTATATTAACTCTTTAGCTTCAGCAAAGGAGGAACTTAATAAAAATGAAAGTATAAAAGTAATTCTCGACGTTCATAGAGATGGAATAGAGACTAATGTACCAGCGGCTTTAAGTAAAGCAGAAAAAGCTGCAAGAATCACTATTAACGAGAAAAATGTTGCTACCTTTTCTTTAGTAATAGGTCCTAACAATCCTAATAAAGAACAACTTATTAAATTTGCAAACTATATAAGACATACTTCGGAGAGTATGTATCCAGGACTATTTAAAGGTATCATAATGAAGCAATCAGGGAAGTTTAATCAGTTTTTGAGCGACTATTATGTATTAATTGAAGTAGGTAGTAATTTAAATACAATTGATGAGGCAATGGGATCAGCAAAGTATATAGGGGAAATTATGCACAAAGTTATAGAGGGAATTGAAAAACAGGAATAAAAACATAATGAAAGCTGTTTTTTTATTTGGATAAGTGTTATAATTGTTCTTAGGAATTCTGCTTAAGGAGGTTAAAGGTGTGGATATAGATAATAATCAAAATAACATAGGAAAAGAAGAAGTTTACAAGTATGATAAGAAGAATTTTTTTAGAAAAGAAATATTCGAATGGTTGAAAAGTATAGCTTTTGCAGTTGTAATTGCTATATTGATAAAGACCTTTTTATTTAATACAACCTACGTGCTTGGATATTCAATGTATCCAACCCTACATGAACGGGACAGGCTATTTACAAATAAAATAGCATATAGAATTAGCGATCCAAAGCCTGGAGATATTGTAGTCCTTAAAGCCCCAGATGATCCAGATAAGGATTATATTAAAAGGGTTATAGGTATAGAAGGAGATACGGTTGTAATAATGGACGGGAAGGTTTATGTAAATGGAGAAATATATAAAGAATATTATATTTCCGAAGATTCATATACTCACAGCTATGAAAACAGTTCATGGAAAGTGGGAAAAGGATATTTATTTGTTCTTGGAGACAACAGAAATAAAGGCGCAAGCAAGGATAGTAGATATCTAGGTCTTATTACAATGGATTCTATTAAGGGAAAAGCAACCTACAGATATTTTCCTATAGATAGTAGATTTGGTTCGCTTTATAAATAGGCATAAAAAACCAAATAATTGCTAATAATATATTTTGGTGATTATTTTGGAGAGTAGAGTTGAAAGGTATAAAAAAAACAAAAATAGCAAAAGACAAAGAACAATTAAATTTGTTGCTCTGATTTTTGTAGTTTTACTTTTTTTTAGTGGACTTGATACAGTGGATAAGGCAGTTAGAGGAATGATGCATATTGAAGATAGACAGCTATATTTTTTTAACAAATATGATGAATCTTATAAACTCCATTTGCTAGGTAGGGATTATTTTGTTGAAAAAAAGTATATAGATGATAAAATAGATAATGCAAAAGTGATTATTGAGGATATTGAAAAATTGGCAGAAAATTACTTAGATAAGATATGGACAAAAATAAAGACCAGGTAAAACAGAAATCTGGTCTTTTATCAATTATTAACCTATGTTATAGTTGATAAGGGTATTTTTCCCTGTAAATGAGGAGGATAGTTTATGGAAGATAGACAAAAAAGAGTTAGAAACTTTTCAATAATTGCCCATATTGATCATGGAAAATCAACTTTGGCAGATAGATTAATTGAAAAAACTGGATTACTTACGCCAAGAGAGATGCAGAATCAACTTCTTGACAACATGGATATTGAAAGAGAAAGAGGCATTACAATTAAATTGCAAACAATAAGTCTTGTATATAAGGCAAAGGATGGAAATGAGTATATTTTAAATATAATAGACACCCCAGGTCACGTAGATTTTAATTATGAGGTCTCTAGAAGCTTAGCTGCATGTGAAGGAGCTATACTTGTAGTTGATGCTGCCCAGGGAATAGAAGCCCAGACACTGGCCAATGTTTATTTAGCACTAGATCAGAATTTGGAAATTGTTCCTGTAATAAATAAAATTGATTTACCAAGTGCAAGACCCGATGAGATTAAGAAGGAAATTGAGGATGTAATAGGCCTTGACTGCGAAAATATCCCACTTATTTCAGCAAAGGATGGGTTGAATATTGAAGATGTTCTTGAAAGTGTTGTAGAAAAGGTACCAGCCCCTATGGGAGATAAGGAAGCACCTTTAAAGGCTCTTATTTTTGATTCCTATTATGATAGCTATAAAGGTGTTATAGCTATGATAAGAGTGATGGATGGTGTAATAAAGCCAGGTATGGAAATAAAAATGATGGCTACTAACAAGAGATTTGAAGCCTCTGAGGTTGGTATTTTTGCACCTAAGCATACTCCAGTAAAGGAGTTGGTAGCTGGAGATGTTGGTTATGTTGCTGCTAGTATTAAGAATGTAAAGGATGCTAGAGTAGGGGATACTATCACAGAGGCATTAAGACCTACAGAAAAGCCTCTTCCAGGCTATAAAAAGGTAACTTCAATGGTTTATTGTGGAATATATCCTGCTGAAGGAGAAGACTATAATAGTGTTAGAGATGCTCTTGAAAAGCTTCAAGTAAATGATGCAGCCTTAGTATTTGAGCCTGAAACATCAATTGCGTTAGGTTTTGGTTTTAGATGTGGGTTCTTAGGTTTGCTTCATATGGAAATTATACAAGAGAGATTGGAAAGAGAATTTGATTTAAATATGGTGACCACTGCACCTAGCGTTATATATAAGATAAAAAAGAAGAATGGTGAAATTTTTGAACTTCAAAACCCTACAAATCTTCCAGAATCTACCGAAATTGAATACATGGAAGAGCCAATAGTAGATGTAACTATAATGACACCAACTGAATATGTAGGCGCTATTATGGAACTATGCCAAAATAGACGTGGTGTCTTCAAGAACATGGAGTATCTTGAACAGACTAGGGTTGTGATGCATTATGAGTTGCCTCTTAATGAGGTGATCTATGATTTCTTTGATGCATTAAAATCTAAGACTAGAGGATATGCTTCACTTGATTATGATTTGAAGGGATACAAACAATCAGAGTTAGTTAAGCTTGACATATTAATAAATGGTGAGCTTGTTGACGCATTTTCTATTATTGCCCATAAGGATAAATCTTATGAAAGAGGAAGAATGATTGCAGAAAAACTAAAGGATGTAATACCAAGACATCAATTTGCAGTTCCTATACAAGCTTCAATAGGTGGAAAAATTATTGCCAGAGAAACTGTAAGGGCACTCAGAAAAGATGTACTAGCTAAGTGCTATGGTGGAGATATATCTAGAAAGAAGAAGTTGTTAGAGAAGCAAAAAGAAGGAAAGAAGAGAATGAGATCTATTGGTAATGTAGATGTACCACAAGAAGCATTTTTAGCAGTGTTGAAATATGATGAAAAATAATAATTATAGAAAATTATAGAATTATTCTTGTCTGATTAAGGTCTAGCACGGTTCATGAAATGAATCCTTGGTAGGTCAAATGCAAAGGATATTAAATTTATGTGAGTTTTACCAGCAAATAAATTTATATTACCTGACTGCTAACCGAGAATGTGTATTTCTATATATTTCCTATTATAAAGCTAAGGTAAATTTCCTTAGCTTTTAAATATATAAGGGAGTGTTTATATGAAAGATGTTGGAATCTATATTCATATTCCATTTTGTCAAAGCAAATGCTACTATTGCGATTTTTGCTCTTTTACTAAGGTGATAGATAATGTAGAAGAATATGTTTCTTCTATTAAAAAAGAAATAGATCTATATGAAAAATATTTAAACGAATACAATATAAGTACTATTTTCATAGGTGGAGGTACTCCTACAGTAATAGATGGAAAATTTATTTATGAAATAATTGAACATATACACAAAAAAGCAAGGGCAAATAATATAAAAGAGATCACAATTGAAGCAAATCCCAAAACCATTGATAAAAAAAAATTAAATTATTATAAAAAAGCTGGCATAAATAGAATTAGCATCGGGCTTCAATCCATGAATGATTTGACCCTAAAGAATATAGGAAGAATACACACAGTAGAAGATTTCATTACTACCTATAATCTTGTTAGAAAACATGGATTTAATAACGTTAGCCTGGATCTCATGTATAATTTACCCGACCAGACTTTAGAAGACTCAATTAGAACTCTGGAGTTAGCAATAAAACTAGAGCCTGAACATATCTCGTATTATAGTTTGAATATAGAAGAAGGTACTCCATTTTATAACAAGTACATTAATAATCAGCTAATTCTTCCTGATGAAGATACAGAAAGAGACATGTATCATAACGGAATAGACTTACTTGAACAAAAAGGTTATTATCATTATGAAATCTCTAATTTTGCTAAGAAGGGCTACGAATGTAAACACAATATGATTTACTGGAATTGTGAACCATATATTGGATTAGGATTGTCAGCACATTCATACTTTAACAATTTCAGATACGGGAACACAGATAATATGGACTTTTACTTCGAGAAAATATCCAATAAGAATTTGGCTATAGCTGAGAAAGAATTTATAGATAATAAGATGGAGATTGCAGAATATCTAATACTCGGGTTAAGACTAACTCAAGGAATTAAATATAATAGCTTTAAAGAGAAATTTAATATAGATATTAAAGAAGTTTATGGAGGAACTATAGAAAAATTTATAAACGAAGGTTTATTAGTAGAAGAAACAGGTAATATAAGGCTATCAAGACTTGGATTGGATTTATGCAATATCGTATTTATGGAAATTCTTCCTTAGAAAATTAAAAGTAAAAAAAGGTATTGACAATTTAATGTAACAGTGATAATTTAAAATCATGAACATTAGCACTCAACGAACTAGAGTGCTAATAACAAAATAGGATGTGATATGTATGATGCTTGATGACAGAAAGCTAAGGATTTTGCAGGCAATTATACAAAGCTATATAACTAGTGCTGAGCCTATTGGATCCAGAACTATTTCTAAAAGTTATGATTTAGGTGTTAGCTCTGCAACTATTAGGAATGAAATGTCTGATTTAGAGGAACTTGGGTATTTAGTACAGCCACATACTTCAGCGGGCAGGATACCTTCAGATAAGGGTTATAGGCTATATGTAAATAAATTGTTACAATCTAGAAATCTGGACTTTATTTTGAGACATGATATGAAAGGTAAGCTAATAGAAGAAATAGGAGAAGTAGAGCAACTTATTTATAATGCTGCGAGAATTCTTTCAAAAGTTACTAATTATACTTCTCTTGCCATAGCTCCTCAGATAAAAAAGAGCCAGTTAAAACATATTCAGTTGATCCCTATAGATGATACTAAAATATTAGCTGTTATTGTAACAAATTCTGGAACAGTTAAAAACACTGTATTAAGAATAGACTCTAATATATCCTACGATCATTTAAATATTATTTCAAATTATTTAAATGATAAATTAAAGGGATATAATATTGGAGATATTAACGCTGAAGTTATAGATAATCTAGTAAAAGAGATATATGAATTTAAAAAGACAATATTAGATATTGTTCCAATTATGATCAATTCATTAGAAGATACAACTGAAGTAGGAGTTTTTTTAGATGGTGTAACTAAAATATTTGACTTCCCTGAATATAATGACCTTGAGAAAGCCAAAGAATTTATTTCGTTCGTTGAAAACAAGCCCAATATTCTTACTATGTTGTTAGATGGGCAACAAAAAGATGTTGAAATTACAATTGGAAGTGAAAATTCCTTTGAGCAGATAAAAAACTGCAGTGTTATAACTGCTACCTATAGTCTAAATGGCAAAACCATAGGTAAGATAGGAGTAATAGGACCTACGCGAATGGATTATTCTAACGTTATTAATGTAGTTAGGTCATTATCATTAGACTTAGATGATACATTAAAAAAGTTTTTTATTGATTAAGGAATGAGACCTTGATCTTGAACCTAAAAAGTTTAAGTTACAAGAATTATGTGAAAATAATGTTCTTTGAATGGAGGGCTGAAGATGGCCAAAAGTAAAAAAGAAGAATTTGTTGAAGACAAACCAAAGAATGAAACTGCTGATAGTAATCTAGAGGCAACAACAGATGAAGTGGAAAACCAGGGTGATTTAAATGCAGAAGATATCTTAGAGAATTATAAAGCAAAAGTAGGTGAATATGAAGATCTTTCAAATAGATATTTAAGACTTCAAGCCGACTTTAATAATTTTAGAAAAAGAATGGAAAAGGAAAAAGAAAGCCTATATCAATATGCAACCCAAGAAATTATTACATCCTTACTTCCAGTTATGGATAATTTCGATAGAGCACTTAAAGTAGATTCAAGGGAGACTGCTGTAGAAAATCTTTACCAAGGTGTAGAGATGATTTATAAGCAACTACTTGAATCACTTAAAGCAAATGGGCTAGAAGAAATAAACTCCGTCGGTGAAAAATTCGATCCAAACTATCATCATGCAGTTTCTCAAGAAGAAAAGGGTGACTACGAAGAAAATGTGGTTACTGAAGTATTCTTAAAAGGATACAAAGTAAAAGACAAAGTTATAAGACCTAGCATGGTTAAGGTTTCAAAATAATTAAGTATTACATAAGGAGGAATATATATGTCAAAAATTATTGGAATTGACTTAGGAACAACAAACTCTTGCGTGGCTGTAATGGAAGGCGGAGAGCCAGTTGTTATTGCAAACGTTGAAGGAAATAGAACCACACCATCTATAGTTGCATTTACAAAAGAAGGAGAGAGACTTGTAGGGGAAACAGCAAAAAGACAAGCTGTTACAAACCCTGAAAGAACAATTTCCTCAATAAAAAGATATATGGGAAAAGATCATAACACATTAATAGATGGAAAGAATCACTCTCCCCAAGACATATCTGCTATGATACTTCAAAAACTAAAAACAGATGCAGAAGCTTATTTAGGAGAAACAGTTACAGATGCTGTAATTACTGTTCCTGCATACTTTTCAGACAGCCAAAGACAAGCAACTAAAGATGCTGGAAGGATAGCAGGCTTAAATGTTAGAAGAATAATAAACGAGCCTACTGCTGCATCCTTAGCTTATGGTCTAGATAAGGATGAAGAACATCACAAAATAATGGTATTTGACCTAGGCGGAGGAACATTCGATGTTTCAATACTAGAATTAGGAGATGGGGTATTCGAAGTAATCTCAACTAGCGGAGACAATAATCTTGGTGGAGATGATTTCGACCAAGTAATTATAGACTATATGGCTGACCAGTTCAAAAAAGAAAATGGTGTAGATTTAAGAAATGATAAAATGTCTCTTCAAAGATTAAAAGAGGCTGCTGAAAAAGCTAAGAAAGAGCTTTCAAGTGTAATGACAACTAATATAAATTTACCTTTTATAACTGCTACACAATCTGGCCCGTTACATTTAACTATGGATTTAACAAGGGCAAAATTTGATGAGCTAACCGCTCACCTTGTAGAAAGAACTATGGTGCCTACAAGAAAAGCGCTTGGTGATTCAGGTCTATCCTCAGCAGATATCGATAAAGTTATTCTGGTTGGTGGGTCTTCAAGAACTCCAGCAGTTCAGCAGGCAGTTAAGAATTTAACTGGAAAGGAACCACATAAAGGTGTTAACCCAGACGAAGTTGTTGCTTTGGGT
>JBBAFY010000053.1:0-17494 GCA_041655135.1 Tissierellales bacterium | reverse complement strand
AATAGAAATTTCCTATTAACTAATACATCTATTATTGCAGTCTTATCGAAAGATTTTGGATTTTGGACTCTTACTATTTTAACATCTGTAATATAGTCACCATTCCTATTTAACCCTTTTACTATTTCCCCAATATTAGGTAGGGGCAAAAACTCATAAGGTATTCTAAATAAAACTTCATCTTCCGAATAGTTCCCATCCACAACCATAATAGCTAATCCTGGACATTTAATCATACATATACCACAGCCATTGCAATTATTTACATTTAGTGTAGGTAAATCATTTATATCTTCCATGGGGTTCATTGCTTTTCTATTACATGAAGTTGAACAAGGATTGCAAGGAATATTTTGAAAACATTCGATAATAGCTACAGGTCCCTGATTTATCCTTTCTATACTAGGAAAAGCTCTTTCAATTAAGTCATTTGTCGGTACTCCTGTGCATTGAATCATCTAGATCACCTCTCTAACAATTTTTCTTATTCCACTTCTAATTTTCTCTCCTGCAGTTCCTGAACGTAGTGCGTCTAGTTGAACATGATAATCTTGACTAAGCTCATTAAAATCTTCATGTTCATATCCAATACTCTTAGCTGCATATAATCCAGCTAAATAACCTTCAACCATAGCACTGCTTGCTTCTTCTACTCCTGACACATCACCTGCTACATAAATACCCTTGTTAGTGGTTTGGTAATACGGGTCTCTAACTGGAACTACTCCGCCTAATTCTGGAACATATTTCATTTCGCATCCAGCTTGTATTATTAGTTCTGTTAATGGCGTCAGTCCGACAGAAATACATATTACATCTACATCAAGCTCTATTTTAGAACCTTCTATTGGCTTCCATTCACTATCTAACTTACATAAAACAACTTTTTGTAAAAAATTGTCTCCAATAGCCTCTTTTACTGTGTACCCAGTTAGTATTGGTACGCCCATTCTTCTAATTTTTGAGGCATGTACTAAATAACCTCCAATTCTAGGTGCTGCATCTACAACTGCTGCTACATCAACTCCTGCTTGCATTAATTGATAGCTTACAATCAAACCAATATTTCCTGCTCCAACCATCAAAACTTTTTTTCCCGGTTTAATACCATATACATTCATAAGTGTTTGAACAGCCCCAGCTCCGTATATTCCTGATAAATCATTATTAGGGAATGCTAGAACCTTTTCACTAGCTCCAGTTGCTATTAATACTGCTTTTGGTTTAACTTTTATATACTCATTATCATAATCTATACTAATTACTCCATCCTCATAGATTCCCAAAACTGTTGCACTGGTCAATATTTCAACCTTATCATCAAACGCCTTTAAGTCATGTAATAATATCTTTGCAATGTTTATTCCTCTTGTAGAAGCATATTGTTTTTCAGAGCCAAAAAACATATGAGTTTGTTTTACTAATTGTCCACCTAGTTCTTTATTTCTATCTATTAGTAAAACTTTTGATCCACTAGAAGCAGCACTGATTGCTGAGCATAATCCTGCTGGTCCCCCTCCTATAACCGCTAAATCAACGTATTTCATAATTAACAACCCCTTTACCATGTTGCGTTTCAACAATCATTCCATCCTGAAGCTCAGTTATGCAAGTACGTACATTAGGTTCTCCATTTACTACCATATTACAGGAAGAACAATTGCCTATAGCACAATAAAAGCCTCTATGCCTATGCTTAAATACACTTTCTCCTAAAACCTTTATCCCTGTAGCATGAAGTGCAGCAGCAATAGTTTCGCCTTTATATCCTTCAAGCTCCTTACCATTAAAAACGAATTTCACTTTTTCCCCTCTATTAAATTCTAATATTGGATGGTCAATAATTCTCATTGTTGTTTCCTCCTTAATTATTAATAAACGCAAGATCATGTAGTTACATATCTTATATAAAGCAAAATTTGTACCAACTTTATGTATATATAAATGTGTATTTTACTTGATTATATTAAGAATAGAAACTTGTTTGTCAGAATACTGACACAAAGAGATACTATTTCATAGCTTTTAAAGGAATATATTAAGTAACTTCATATAAAATCTGTAAAAATAGAGGTTGTAAAACACATATAGAATAACGTCAACATTTTGACAACGCGTCAAATTGTTGACGTTATTTATGCTTCAATATTGTACTTATTCATTTTAAAATATAAAGTACTTCTAGGTATATTAAGCATTTCAGATGCTTTTTTCTTGTTATTATTAGAAATTTTTAATGCTGTTAATATTAATTCTTTTTCTTTACTGTTTACAGCTTCACTAAGGTCAATACTGTCATTGGATTGTGATATAAAACTTTTATGATTTTCTTTTATCATGTCATTAGGTAGATAACTAATATCAAACTTATTATGTTTTGACAATATTACTATTCTCTCAATCAAATTTCTTAGTTCTCTAACATTGCCTTCCCAATGATGATTTATAAGAATATTCATCACATCTAAGGGGATTTCTATAATATTTATGCCATATGATAAACAAAAATCTCTAACAAATTTTTTAATTAATAAAGGTATATCTTCCCTTCTTTCTCTTAGGGGTGGTAGGTCAATTAGAATGGAATTTAATCTATAGTATAGGTCTTTCCTAAATAGGCCTTGCTCCATTAACTTGTTTAGATTTTTATTTGTAGCTGCAATAATTCTTACGTTAATTTTAGTAGAGCTTTCACTGCCAACACGGGTTATGATTCCATCTTCAATAACTCTCAAGATTTTAGGTTGCATATTTATTGGCATGTCCCCAATCTCGTCTAAAAAAATTGTTCCATTATGAGCTAGTTCGAATTTACCTGCTCTTCCTTCTCGAGAAGAACCTGTAAACGCTCCTCCCGTATAACCAAATAGTTCACTTTCCATCAAATCATTTGGTATAGCGCTACAGTTAATAGGAACAAAATATCCTTTCCGTCCACTTTCTAAATGTATGGCGCGAGCAAAAACTTCTTTTCCCGTTCCACTTTCTCCTGTTATTAATACATTTATGGTTGATCTAGATATATTACTACTAAATTTAATTATATCTTTAAATTTATCATTATTACCAATAATTTGAGAAAAAGCAAACCTAGTTTCATTAAGGTTTAAAACTTCACTTTCTAATACCTGTAAGTTTGTTTGGGTTTTATTTAATAATTCAGCCATTCTAATTAACTCAGAGATATCTTTATCACAACTAACTGCACCAATAACCTTTTCATTATCGATTAATGGTTTTGCGCTAATAATATTATAACATCCATCTCTTGGACTATTAAAAATATTTTCGTAGGAATTCCCATCTACTAGTATTTTTGGTAATAAGGCACTTGGAAAAATATCCTGTATTTTTTTATTAAAAATTATATCTTTTTTTATCTCATATAATTTTTCAGCACTCTTGTTCCAAATTAGTACATTTGCCTCTTTATCAACTACACAAATTGCATCATGTATATTATCTAAGATTTTTAGAAATAGCTCATTTATTTTAAATAAGGTGTTATTCAAAAAACATACTACTTTACCAGGGTGAAGTATACCTTTAATTCTTTTATTTTCATCATATACAGGAATTACTTTGTTATATCCTGATTGAACTAAATCAATAACTTTTCCTATTGAATCCTTTAAGTTAACACCTTTATATATTTTTGCTTTGTTTTTGCTAATATATTCTGTTAAAGAAATATCTTCATAAATAATATTCACAATATCTTCAGATGTAAGAATAAAATCCTTGATTTCAATTAGATTACTCTTATCTATTATTACTACTGTATTAGTATTAGATTTTCTCATTAATTCAATTGTATTAAAGATATTTTGAGTTACGCAAACCCTTAAAAGAATACTTTCCATAAGATGTTCAACCATTAAGTTATCAATAATCATATTAATAAGCTCCATATTTTCACCCCTAGCTTTATAATATCAAAGTTATTACCTTCCAAAAAAATAATCTGAAGCTCTTATAAAAATAAAGAGATATAGTATAGAACCGTATCTCTCTATTTTAAAAAACAGCATTTCACAGGTAATATTTTCTCTAAAATATTATATAGAACTCTATTTTAGTATCTGTTCTATACGTTTTAACCCCTCTTCTATATTATTCATAGATGTTGCATATGACAATCTAATAAAGTCATCAGCTCCAAAAGCTGAACCGGGAACAATTGCTACCTTTGCTTCATCAAGAAGTAAATTAGCCAAGTCTAGAGAGTTACTTATAGTTTTACCACTAATAATTTTCCCTTTTAGTTTTGATATATTAGCCATTACATAAAATGCACCAAGTGGTTTTTTACAAGACAATCCATTGATTGAGTTAATTTTATCAACCATATAATTTCTTCTTAGTATGAATTGTTCTTTCATCTCTTCAAGCATTGACTGATCGCCAACTAAACCCTCAACACTAGCATACTGAGAAATAGAACAAGCATTAGAAGTAGTATGACTTTGAACATTAGTCATTACCTTGACTATTTCTTCATCTGCTGCTGCATATCCTATTCTCCAACCTGTCATTGCATATGCCTTTGACATGCCATTAATTACTATTGTTAATCTTTTTATTTCTTCTCCAAAGGAAGCAATACTTATGTGTTTATTGTTATCATATATTAGTTTTTCATATATTTCATCTGATATAACAAAAATGTTATTCTTTACTGCCCATTCTGCAATAGCTTTTAGTTCTTCTTGGTTATATGCAGCGCCTGTTGGGTTACTAGGACTGTTTAATATAATAGCCTTAGTCTTTTGTGTTAACGCCCTATTTAAGTCTTCTAGAACAAATTTGAAGCTATTCTCTTCTTTTGTTTCAACAGGGATAGGTTTTCCCCCTGATAAGGTTATGAATTCTGGATAACTAACCCAATAAGGTACAGGCATAATAACCTCATCACCAGGGTTAAGAATTGCAAATAAAGAGTTGAAAATTGACTGTTTGGCACCATTTGATACTATAATATTACTAGGTTTATAATCTAAATCATTTTCCTTACTAAGCTTCTCACATATTGCACTTTTAAGCTCTGGTATGCCAGAAGTAGCAGTATACCTTGTATTACCACATTTTATTGCGTTAATTCCAGCTTCTTGAATATTCTTAGGAGTATTAAAGTCAGGCTCTCCAGCCCCGAAGCTAATTACATCTATTCCCTTGTCCCTCATTTCTTTTGCTTTTGCTGTAATATCAAGGGTTATAGATGGAGATATCATTAAAGCTTTAGTTGAAAGGTTAAATTTCAAATTAGTCATCCTCCTCATAATATTAAATTAATAATGATTAATTACAATTTCTACATAAAAATCAAATTCCCTTTTTAAGATAAATAGATTTAATAATTATCTATTATAAATATCTTTTAAAGTGTTTTTGATTATTATAAGAGAGTCTTCAAATGTTGAAAGATGTAATAATTTTATTTTGTTAAAATACTCATATCCGATATCAGTTATCTTATAATACCTTATAGATCTTTTATCTGGCTCTTGCCACCATCCTTGTATGTAGTTGTTCTCCTCTAGTTCTCTTAAGAGCGGGTATATCATTCCTGGACTTGGCTCCCATTTATTATTAAGTCTTGATTTTATCTCATCGATGATTTCATTCCCGTAATAGCTTTTTTCTACCAAAAGATGTAATATATATAGTTTCACAAATGCAGTTGTACTAATTTTAGATGGAAATTGTCTGTTTCTTTCATTTTTATACATTTAGACTCCTCTCCTTTCCTTATAATAATTTGCTTTTCTATATAAAAGACTCGCATGATAATAGTCTACAAAATAATCCCCTAACGCTGGTATATTATCATTATATTCACAATGAAAATCAGAGCCACCAGTAATTATTATATTACAATCATTAGCAATTTGTTTATACCGTAAGACATCCTTTGGAGCATGCTTTGAGTGTATAGCTTCAATTCCATCAATATCCAATTTCAATATCTCTGAAAGAATAGTATCTTTTTTGATTAGTCCCGGATGTGCAATTACAGCTGCTCCACCTGCATTGTGTATCAAATCAATTCCATCCTCTAATGAGAGCCTGTATCTATCTACATAAGCAGCCCTATTCTTGTTTAAATACTTATCAAATGCTTCTTGAACTGAAGATACATAATTTTTTCTAACCATTGCTTTAGCTATATGTACCCTACCAATAACACCTTTACTTGTAATATCATAGACTTCTTTTATTGATAAACTAAAGCCTAAGGTATTAAGCTTATCAATTATCTTAACTCCCCTTATTTCTCTTGAATTCTTTAAAATTCTAAGTGTTTCTGCTAAATCAGTATCAAAGAGATCGAAATAATATCCTAGCAAATGTATTTCTTCATCCAAAAAAGTACAACTTAGTTCAACCCCTGGTATAACGATTATACCATATAACTTTGAACTTTTAATTGCGAACTCTACACCTTCTATAGTATCATGGTCACTAATAGCAATGGCATAAATATTCTTATGATAAGCCCATTTTAAAACCTCATGGGGGGGCAAAGAGCCATCAGAGAAAGTTGTATGAATATGTAAATCTGACTTTTTTATTTTAGCATTCATTTAAGCTATGACCCCTTTCAAGATTTTAAGTATTTATCAGGCAAGTAAAATACTATAGTTCTATTTACATAATAACTTTAAAGATTATCACATTTATGTATATTAATATTATATCTAAATTAGCAGTAAAACAGTAATATCATAGTAATCCTATAATTAGTTCTAATATAAAAAAACCTGCACAAATTATGCAGGCTCTTTTTAATTACCTAGGTTCAATAATTAATTTAATAGCAGTTCTTTCTTCCCCATCAATCTCAATGTCGGTAAACGCAGGTATACAAATTAAATCAACACCACTAGGAGCAACAAATCCTCTAGCAATAGCTACTGCTTTTACTGCTTGGTTTAGAGCACCTGCACCTATTGCCTGCATTTCTGCAGCACCTTTTTCTCTTAATACTCCAGCTAGTGCTCCGGCAACGGAATTTGGGTTTGATTTTGCTGATACTTTTAATACATCCATTAAAATAGCCCCCTTAAAAATTATTATTAATTGTAACTTGTATATAATTGTATTATTCTACAAATAACAAATAAATCCTCTTTTCCCAGCTAAATTTTTTCAAAATATAAAATTTCGAAAAAAAATAAAAAAGAGAAGACATAGTCTTCTCTATTTTGCGTATTCAATGGCTCTTGTTTCTCTAATAACATTTACTTTAATCTGTCCAGGGTACTCTAGTTCATTTTCTATTCTTTTTACTATTTCTCTAGCTGTATGAATAATATGGTCATCATTAATAAGTTCAGGTTTAACCATTATTCTAATTTCTCTACCTGCTTGAATAGCAAATGATTTTTCTATACCATCAAAGGAATTAGCTATTTCTTCCAACTTTTCTAACCTTTTAATATAGGCTTCTAAAGTTTCTCTTCTTGCTCCTGGTCTTGCAGCTGATATTGCATCTGCTGCTTGAACTAAAACTGCCTCAATAGTTTCAGGTTCAACATCTCCATGATGTGCCTCCATAGCATGAATAACTTCTTTAGATTCTCTATATTTCTTTAATATATCTGCACCGATAGCAACATGTGGACCCTCTATTTCGTGGTCAACAGCTTTTCCTAAATCATGTAATAACCCAGCTCTCTTAGCAATTTTTATATCAGCCCCGAGTTCTGCAGCCATTAATCCAGCTAAATGAGATACCTCTATAGAATGCTTAAGTACATTTTGGCCATAACTAGTTCTATAGTTTAACCTGCCTAAAAGCTTAATTATTTCTATATGAAGACCATGTACACCAGTTTCAAATGTAGCTTGTTCTCCTTGTTCTCTGATATGGTTGTCTACCTCTTTCTTAGCTTTTTCAACCATTTCTTCAATCCTAGCAGGATGTATACGTCCATCAATTATTAGCTTTTCTAAAGCTATTCTTGCTACTTCTCGCCTGATTGGATCAAAGCCAGATAAAATAACTGCTTCTGGTGTATCATCAATTATCAAATCAATACCAGTTAAAGTCTCTAAAGTTCTAATATTTCTACCCTCTCGACCTATAATTCTACCTTTCATCTCATCATTAGGTAATGAAACAACTGTAACTGTAGTTTCAGCTACATGATCAGCAGCACACTTTTGAATTGCATAGGCAACTATTTCTCTTGCTTTCTTATCGCCCTCTTCTTTAGCCTTGTTTTCAATATCTTTAATCATTATTGCTGCATCGTGAGTTATTTCTTTTCTGATATCATTTAATAATAAGTCTCTAGCCTCATCTGATGTTAGATTAGAAATTCTTTCAAGTTCGCCAACCTGTTTATTGTATAGCTCTTCAATCGCTAAATCTTTTTGCTCTAATTCTTTTATTTTCTTTCCTAGTTGCTCTTCTTTTCTCTCTAATGTGTCACTTTTTCTATCGATAGATTCTTCTTTGTGAAGCAACCTTCTTTCTTGCTTCTGAATTTCCATTCTTCTTTCTTTAATTTCCTTTTCTAATTCATTTCTCGATTTGTGAACTTCCTCTTTTGCTTCAAGGAGTTGTTCCTTTTTTATTGTTTCTGATTGTTTTTTAGCCTCTTCAACTATTTTCGAAGCTTCTACTTCTGCACTTACTATTTTAGCTTCAGCAATTGTTTTCCTCATAAATATACCAATTATTATACCAACTGCTATTCCACCAACAGCTCCTGCAATCACTTGTGATATAATGATAAGCACCTCCTTTTCTATTAAGTTTTCAAGTTTCGTTTTTTCATCATAATTAGAATACAATAACAGAATAATAAAAATATAAACCGAGTAAATCTCGGCTTATGAGATCCTACATATTATTTTGTAGAATAGTTATCTTGTTATTATAATAAATGTATTGCTATACAATTTAATTTTATTACTTATTGTATTATCTGTCAAGCAAATAAAAAAAACCTCCTAAAGTAGATTAGTAATTGAATTACCAATCTACTTTAGGAAGCAACATTTCAAATTTGATTATCCCTATTTTAAATCCTTACTGCCTTTATCCTCTTTTTCAACATCTACTAACTTTTTAACGTGAGATGAATTTTGTAGATTAAATTTTTCTCTAACTTTTGTTTCAATTTCCTTAGCTATTTCAGGGTTGTCACGTAAAAAATCTTTGGAGTTTTCTCTGCCTTGTCCTAATCTGTTAGACTCATAACTATACCAAGCACCTGACTTGTTGACAACATCAGCAAGGACTCCAGTATCTAGAATATTTCCTTCTTTTGAAATTCCTGTTCCATACATAATATCAAATTCAGCCACCTTAAAAGGAGGTGCAACTTTATTTTTAACAACTTTAACTTTAGTTCTATTTCCGATAATCTCATCACCTTGTTTAATAGATTCCACTCTTCGAACATCCAATCTTACAGAAGCGTAAAATTTCAAGGCTCTTCCACCCGTGGTTGTTTCAGGATTTCCAAACATAACTCCAACTTTTTCTCTAAGTTGATTAATAAATACTGCTATTGTATTTGATTTTTTTATGGCTCCAGCTAATTTCCTTAATGCTTGGGACATTAGTCGAGCTTGTAAGCCAATATGGGTATCTCCCATTTCACCTTCAATTTCTGCTTTTGGAACTAGAGCTGCAACCGAATCAACTACCACTATATCTACAGCACCACTTCTAACTAAGGCCTCTGCAATTTCTAAAGCTTGTTCTCCAGTATCTGGTTGAGATACTATTAAATCCTCAATGATAACACCTAGGTTCTTGGCATAATTAGGGTCTAATGCATGCTCTGCATCAATAAAAGCAGCAGTTCCACCTGTTTTTTGTACTTCAGCTATAGCATGTAAAGCTACTGTTGTTTTCCCTGAAGATTCAGGACCATAAATTTCTACTATTCTTCCTTTTGGTAGTCCTCCAATTCCAATTGCAATATCTAGATCAAGAGAACCTGTAGACACTGCTTCAACATTTAGCTTTGAATCCTCACCTAATTTCATTATAGAGCCTTTTCCAAATTGTTTTTCAATTTGACTTATTGCCATTTCTAAAGCTTTCTTTTTTTCTAGCATAGAGTATTCCCAGAAAATCTGGGATTCACCACCTTTACTAAATTCGAACAAGTGTTCTGTTTAAATTATACAACAATTATCTATAATAGTCAAACAAAATTAATAGTTATTATAAAAGTTCAAAGTTTTGCTCATAGTTCTAAAACAAATTCTCTAATTAGCTTAAATGCAAGCTTAGCAGATCTAATTCTATTGTTTTCTCTGTCACTGTTAAATATTTTCTCCCCTAATAGATGTTTATTTCTAGATGCGACACATATATATACTAGTCCATTAGGCTTACTCTTAGTTTCACCAGTAGGACCAGCTATTCCTGTAATAGATACACCTATATCAATAGCGCTATTTTTTAAAAGACCTCTTGCCATCTCAATTGCAGTTTCTTTACTGACAGCTCCATAAATATCTAAAGTGTGTTTGTTAACATTAACTTCTTCTATTTTAGACAAATTGCTATAGGTTATGTAGGATCTTTCTAAGACTTTAGATGCTCCAGGGACACTGGCCAGCATTGAAGTTGCAAGTCCAGCTGTACACGATTCGCAAAATCCAATCCTAATATTCTTATTATATAGGAGCTTATATACTGCTTCTTCAATACTCTCATTACTATAGCTATATATAAATTGTCTAATTCTTTTATTCAACTTGTTTTGCATATCATCTAGTAAGGCATCTGCTTGAATAGTGTTATCTGCTTTTGCAGTAATTCTTATATCCACTTGTCCACTACTTGCATAAGTTGCGATCGTAGGATTTGTTTGGGTATCTATAAGGTCTATTATTCTTTCTTCTAATGACGATTCGCCTATGTCAATTGTCTTAATAACTCTCGATTTAATTGTATGGCCTGAGTATTGACTAAGCTTTGGTAATACGTATTTGCTAAACATATGAGTTAATTCATTAGGGGGCCCTGGCAGTAATATGATTATCTTGTTTTCCGCTTCAATATAAAACCCAGGTGCTGTGCCCATATCGTTTAATAGTATTTCACTATTTTCAGGAACATAGGCTTGCTTTTTATTTGATTCAGGCATTTTCCTATTAGAAAAAAACTTGAGAATATCTTCTAGTATTTGATTGTCTAAATAGCATTCCCTACCTAAAGCCTTGCATACAGCCTCCTTAGTACAATCATCCTCTGTAGGTCCAAGTCCTCCAGAGTAAATTAAGATATCCGCTCTATTTAAAGCATTAATAGTAGCGTCAAAAATTCTTTCTATATTGTCTCCAACAGTTGTCTGATAATACACATCTAAACCTATCTCTGCAAGTTTTTGAGAAAGAAATTTTGTGTTAGTATTTGTAATATTGCCTAACAATAGTTCAGTCCCTACACAAATGATTTCTGCTTTCATACAATCACTCCAAATATTATTTGTTTTAATCGTTGACTACTAGAAATACCTTTCTATTAACATAAAAATAATCAATACCTGAAACGATTGTGAAAATAACCGCTAGTGCTATGGATAATTTATCAAAAGGAAATCCAATTTTGCTAAATGGATAATTATCAATTAGCAAAGCAACTATAGCTACGATTTGGGTTATTGTTTTTATCTTTCCCCACCAACTTGCTGCAATAGTAATACCCCCTGAAGCTGCTAAAACTCTTAGTCCTGTAACTGCAAATTCTCTTGCAATAATAATGACAACTATCCAAGCAGAAATCCTATTCATCTCGACTAAAGAAATAAGTGCTGCTGAAACTAAAAGTTTATCAGCTAAAGGATCCATAAACTTACCAAACTTGGTTATTTGGTTTCTACTTCTTGCAATATAGCCGTCTAAGGTATCTGTTAGAGCAGCGATAATAAATATACTTGCAGCTATATAATTTCCATTTGGAACATCAAATATTAGAAAAATCATAAAAACAGGAACTAATATTATTCTAATAATTGTCAATTTATTTGCTAAGTTCAATATGAACATCCCCTATCTAATTTAAAAGTATTCATGTTCTATAATCATAATCAGTACAATGTATCTACAAAAGCAATTAATTCATTTACGGCATAGTTCAGATCTGTATATTCAATAATTTTATCATAATTACCATATTTATCCAAGGAGTACTTATACAATGGATCGTAATAGTTTAACATTAGTTCCCTTGCAATTGTGAAATAATTTTTTTTACTTAACTCTTCAATAAGAAAATCAACCTTATTACCGCCTAATTTTTTTCTAAGCTTTATAATAGCTTCTTCAATTTCCTTATCTTTTGCGGAAGAGAGGTTAATCACATAATCATTTACTATATTTTCGATTCTCTTCTCTAAGGAAGTTTCAATCAAGACGTGACGGCCATTTTCCATATCATTGTAAAGAAAGTCTGGCAATATAGCTTTTCCTACTCTTTTACTTTCACTTTCTGTAAAAACATAGCTATCATTAACACTATGAAGTTTGCTCAGTAATAATGATTCAAATTTTTTTTGAGAATTCGATTCGTCAGCGTACATTATATCACCAAATACTGAGCCAGCGTTATGTGCAATTTTTTCTAAATCAAGTATTGATTTGCCATTACTTTCCAATATTTCAAGTATTTTTGTTTTACCAGTTCCTGTATAACCATGAAGAACTATAAATTTAAATTTACCCTTGTAATGTAATAACTCATCAATAACATATTTTCTATAGCTTTTATAGCCACCTTGTATCAAAAACAAATCAATTCCCATAGTATCTAGTACTTTTGCTACTGAGTTACTTCTCATACCACCTCTATAACAAAACAAAGCAACTTGCTTTTTTCTGTTTTCAATACTTTTAGCCTTTTCATAGAAATCTGTGAGTTTATAGGAAGCATATTTAAGACCTATTTTTTTAGCCTCTTCTTTATCAACCTGAGCATAGACATATCCCACATGTTCATGCTCGTTATTGTTGAGTAGTGGTATATTTATTGCGCCTGGGATTGTGTCTAGCTCGTATTCAACTTCGCTTCTTACATCGATTAGGACCAAATTTTTCATATATAGAGCTTCTTCAATATTTATTTCTCTTATCAAAAGTTCACCTTCTTAAATCATTTTATCTTTAATAGTTAATTTCCCTCATATTCTTCTCTGGTAATCAAGACTTTTCTGGGCTTACTACCTTCGTATCCTCCAACAACTCCTCTCTCTTCCATTTCGTCTACAATGCGTGCAGCTCTTGCATATCCAATTTTTAACCTACGCTGGAGTAAAGAGATTGAAGCTTGCCCTTCGCCTATAACAATGTCAATTGCATTAAGTAATAATTCATCAGAATCATTAGTGCTTTGCTTAAAATTACTGTTTATTTCTCCTATTATTTTTTCCTCATATTGAACAACAAATTGACTTTTAAGATACTCAACTAATCTATTGATTTCATCTTCATCAATAAATGCTCCTTGTATCCTAACTGGTTTCGATTCTCCAACTGGATAAAATAACATATCTCCTTTACCCAGCAATTTTTCTGCTCCTCCCATATCTAGTATAGTTCTAGAATCTGCTTGAGATGAAACTGCAAAGGAAATTCTTGAAGGAATATTTGCCTTTATGGTTCCAGTTATAATGTCAACTGATGGTCTTTGAGTTGCAACAACTAAATGAATTCCAGCTGCTCTTGCCATTTGTGCAAGTCTACATATATAATCCTCAACCTCTGATGCTGAAACCATCATTAAGTCTGCTAATTCATCTATAATTATAATGAGTCTAGGAAGCCTTTCTAAGTTTGAATTACTTGTAGCTTTACTATTATAAGAGTCTAAATCTCTTACACTATTTTTAGCAAATAAACTGTATCGTTTTGTCATTTCTTGAACAGCCCAATTTAGTGAAAAAGCTGCCTTTTTAGGGTCAGTAACTACTGGGATTAATAAATGAGGAATGCCATTGTATACACTTAATTCAACAACCTTAGGGTCTATTAGAATAAGTTTTACTTCATCTGGTTTAGCTTTGAATAAAATACTTGCTATCAATGTATTTATGCAGACACTTTTACCTGAACCTGTAGCACCTGCTACAAGTAAATGTGGCATTTTTTCAATGTTAGTAATTATTGGTTTACCTGAAATATCTTTACCTAAAGCAAATGGTATTAAAGTATCTATTTCTTTATATTCTTTAGATTCTAATAATTCTCTTAATCCCACACCTATTTTATTTTTGTTTGGAACTTCAATACCTATAGCTGACTTCCCAGGGATAGGCGCCTCCATTCTAATATCTGAAGATGCTAGACTAAGGGCAATATCATTAGTTAAACTTACAATCTTACTTACTTTTACACCTGGAGCTGGTTGAATTTCGTATCTAGTAATACTAGGGCCAATACATATCTGGAGAATTTTTGCATTTATTCCGAAATTATTTAAAGTGTCTATTAGCTTGTTAGCATTTTGAAGAACTTCTTTTTTCTCCGCACTCTTTATGTTGCTCTTCGATTCATTAAGTAATCCTATATCTGGTAGTATATAATTCTTAAAATTATCAAAGTTTTGACTTTCAGGTATATCAATATTTAAACTTTCTTCTTTAAATGATTCACCAGTACCTTTCTCTATTTTTTGTAAGGGTTCCTTAGTTGGCTTTGTATAATCTAAAATTCTAATTTTACTGTTTATATCATCGCCTAAATTTTTGTCGTCATTTTCAATATCCTTTTTATTTTCATTTGATATATCCTTAATTAAATTTTTATTCTTATCATTATTAGAGCCATTCTTTTTATTATTCTCTATATAAATAAAATCAATTATATTTTTATATGTAGATTTTATAATTCCAATTATTCTAATAAGAAATTTTCTTAATACGTCAAAAATGCTAATGTTTGTGAACATCAAAAATGATATTAAAATAATCGCTATAATAACAACATAGGAGCCAATAGTTCCAAATAGGCTTAAGAAAACAAACGCTAAAGAAGATCCAATAATTCCGCCACTCTCAGCTGTTTTTCCTAAATCAAGAGTATTATTGCTATCAATAACAGATATTTCTATTCTATCTAAGATAGATAGTTCATTTACAATTGGCAAGAAAATTATGTCTACAATAGTAATAAATCCAAAATACGCAATTATGATAAAAATTATCTTTTGAATATAACTTGTTTTATTCATTATGAACTGAAAACCAAGTAATAATATGATTACTGGAAAAATGTATCCACCTAAACCAGCTATTATAATTGAATATTTTTTAATCATATCACCAATAAAACCAGTGGACTCACTATACATACTTAATAAAGAAAAAATTCCGATCGCAACAATTAATATTCCGATAATTTCCTTTTTGATACTTCGCTTTATATTATTCCCGCTTTTGGCAATTGGCTTATTTTTAGCTTTTGTCATCTAACCACCCCTATAAGGTATTTCTACAGAAGAGATTGAAATCCTTTAGTAAAAGCAAATAATTCTGTTAGCAATAAAATTAAAGTGCTAATGTAATACATTAACACTTTTCGATGTAATTATAGCATAAACTTTATATTAAATCTATTTATTTTAAATCACTTCATTATTTTTAATAAGCTCCTCTAGTTTTTTCAATGCATCATTAAATCCACCAACCTCATCGATTAAACCTTTTTTAACTGCTTCTTCGCCAATAAGAATAGTCCCTACATCATTAGCTATTTCATCAGTGTCATACATTAAATTTAATAATATTTCTTTGCTAATTCTTGAAGTTCTTAAAATGAAATTAATTATTCTCTGCTGCATTTTTTCAAAATATCGAAATGTTTGAGGAACTCCTATAACCAACCCAGTCATACGAATAGGATGTATTGTCATTGTAGCTGTAGGAGTTATAAAGGAGTAATCACTAGAGGTAGCTAGTGGGACTCCTATACTATGTCCTCCACCTAAAACTAGAGAAACCTTAGGTTTACTTAGACTGTTAATCATTTCAGACAAAGCCAGGCCTGCCTCGACGTCACCACCAACTGTATTCAAAAATATTAGAATCCCTTTTACTTCAGTATTTCGTTCAGCAGCCACTAGTAAAGGCATTATATGTTCATACTTAGTTGCTTTTTTTTGTGGAGGCGATACTATGTGACCTTCAACTTCTCCGATTATCGAAATAAACTGTATATCTTGAGGAGTAGTTGGAATGTTAGGCGTACCTAAAGCTTTTAGTTTATCTAATTCTTCTTTATCAGCACTTTGTTCTATATTGTTTTCTTTGTATTCTTCGCTAGCATTTTCGTTACTTAGAAAGAAAATATCTGAATTTTGTTTATTAATTTCCAAAGTTAATCCTCCTTAGTGTAATCAGTATTATTTTTCATAATGTATGGATATTATTTATATAGTTTATACTAAACAAGGATTAATATGCTCAAAATAGATTAAAAGAACTCTTTGTGTAATACATTTAGTGCTTTTTCTGTATCCTTTTCATTCAATAAACACCAAATACTAGTATGAGAATCAGAAGTTTGTAGAATTGAAACATCAACACTTAATAAAGCACCAAGAATTCTAGCCATTACGTCTGGCATACCATTAATTTTATGACCTATAATACTAATTTTACTGCAACCTTTTATAATTTTGTATTTATAACCTTTATTATCTAATATACTTTCAATTGCATCTACATTTTCATCATCTACTGTAAATACTTTAAATTCAGTAAATAAATTTATTAAATCAATACTACTTATTTTATCAGCAATTAAATCCAATAGTTCTTTAAGATAAACACCATTATCATCAAGATACACAGTAACTTGACTTCTATTTTTTTTATAAGTAATCCCTGTAATAATATTGTCATTTAATCTATATTGCTTCTCTTCACTATTATTTAGACACCCTATTATAGTACCTGATCCACTATTTATGATATTTTTTATTATCACCTTTATATTGGCTCTACTAGCTACTTCTACAGCCTTGGGATGTATAATCCCAGCACCTTCTTCTACTATTTGATATACCTCTGAATAACAAATTTCATGTATCAATTGTGCACTTGGAACTAATTTAGGATCAGCTGTCATTACCCCTTCAACATCTGTATAAATTTCAACGCAATCACTTTTCAAAGCCTCACCTAAAATTAATGCACTTGTATCACTACCTCCTCTTCCTAATGTAGTGACCTCCCCTTCTTTAGTCGCACCTTGAAAACCAGTAACTATTACAATATTCTCTTTTTTAAATACATTTAAGATGTTAATTGGATTTACATCAATAACATTTGCATTTCCAAAATTATTATCTGTTATAATTCCTGCTTGATAGCCTGTAAGTACTATATTCCCATGACCATAGGCTCTTAAAAGACTAGATAAAACTGTTGCAGAGATTATTTCGCCACAAGACATTAATAAATCTAGTTCTCTTTTATTCATATTCTTTTCATCAACTAAGTTAATAAGCGAATCAGTAGCATAT
>JBBAFY010000052.1:0-18177 GCA_041655135.1 Tissierellales bacterium | reverse complement strand
TAATATTGGTTAGCTTTTGAATATAATGGTTCACATCGTCAAGCTTTGGACAGCCTATAGCAACTGACTTGTTTTTTAGTAAATCTAAATGATAGTTTGGATATGCAATAGGAACACAATCTGCGGTCACTAATAATTCTCTATCATCATAGTATGAAGCTCTTTCAGGTACTAGCATTAACTGAACAGGCCATTGTGACAGTTGTGGCTTTATCTTTATTTCAATATCTTCTGTAGATACAGAAGCGGAACTAGAATTATTTTCATTTCTTTGAATAGCCATAGCTCTGCTACCAGGACATCCTCCTCCATGATGTTGCTTCATGGGAGCTTGAGGCTTATTTAAACTTTCTAAGTGCTTTGTTGCTACCTCTTCATCAAACTCATCTGCTTCTCTTTCAATTATTTCAATAGCACCCATTGGACAATGTCCAATACATTTTCCTAGTCCATCACAAAGATTTTCTGATATCAACTTTGCCTTTCCATTGATTATTCTAATAGCACTTTCTGCGCATCCATTAGTACATAATCCACACCCAATACATTTATCCTCATCTATATTCATTATTTTTCTCATAGCCATTTTGCTACACTCCTTCACTATTGTTATAGATCCATTATAACTGAATCATTATAATAGTAAATGAAAAGGCTCACAAAAATATGTGACGTTTGTCACATTAGGGCATTTACTAATAAATGCATATGCTATTGCTGTTCTATTGTCTAATGTGTTTTTCAACTGTCTAAATTAATGCCTATAATTGCAATTTCTTTATTTGGTAAATCAGAAACTTGCTCTGACATCTTAATCTTTATATTGTCTTCTATCTTAGCTTCGTTAAATAAGTAGACTTTAAAACCATCTACTTCAAATAGTTTGTATTCTTCAAGAGCCTCCGGCTCCCTAGTCCTTACAAAAATTTCAGGTCTGGGGCTTCAACAGCTTCCTACTATTTCGGTGTATATTGTAATGGCTCTCTTGCCTAAGGATCTTAGGTATTCTTTAACTTTATCATCAATGATTATATCCATGCTTTACCTCCAAATATAAGAATATTTATCTCCATTAGATTTCTGTCTATTCAAATACTATATTAATTAATATACCCTTTCCTATGATCAATTATCTTTAATCACAATATAGACCATTAACAATTTCTTTTTTTCTTCAAATAGGTTATTATATTATTATACTAGGTATTCTAGGAGGAAATAAATTGAAAAACATTAAAGGCAAATTAGCAATTGTTTTAGTTTGTACATTTTTAGGAATAATACTTTCCTTACAATTTAAAACTACTCAAAATGTTACTGGCGGAGATAATCCTTTTGCCAAGTCAAATGCTCTGCAGGCAGAAATAAACATGCTAGAGGCCCAAAGGGCAGAGGCTAGAAAGGAACTGTCTGAGGTTGAAGGTAAAATCAAACAGCTAGAAACTGAAGAGGCCAATAATAACTATTATTTAAGGACTCTATATAATGAACTAGAAAAATACAATATGTTTTTAGGATACAAAGAAGTTCAAGGCCCTGGTATTCAAGTAGAAATTGATGAACCAAAAGAAGAGGCTATTTTTGATGATGGAACTAATATCTTGGCATATAATTATGATTATCTTTTGCAGCTAATTAGCTCTCTAAATGCAGCTAATGCCGAGGCCATTTCAATAAATGATATTAGGTATACTTCCTATTCAACACTTGAAATCGAAAATAATTCATTGCTATTTGATAACCAAGTTTTAAGTACTCCTATTATAATTAGAGCAATTGGTGAGCCTAAAGAATTAGAAGCAAACTTAACCTTTAGAAACGGCATAATTGATGCTATCAAAAGGAATTTAGCTCTAAGAGCAAATGTCTCTAGAAAAGATATTATAGTTATTCCAAGCATTAATAGAACTATAGAATTAAAATATGTAAGACCTATAGATACCATTAATAATTAAAGAAAAGTTAATGAAGTATACTTCATTAACTTTTCTTTTTGTCTATATCCTTTTTTCTAGCTTATTTCTTAAACCTTCATAGCCTGGCTTACCTAATAAAGCAAACATATTCTTCTTGTAAGCCTCAACTCCAGGTTGATCGAAAGGATTTACCCCAAGCATATATCCGCTTATTGCACAGGCCTTTTCAAAAAAGTATATTAGTTTCCCATAGTAAAATTCACTTAATTCTGGTATGTTAATGACTAGGTTGGGAACCCCTCCATCTATATGGGCTACAATTGTACCTTTAAGGGCCTTTTTGTTTACATAATCTATACTTTCTCCTGCCAGATAGTTTAATCCATCTAAGTCTGATGCTTCATTGCTTATTAATATATTTCCTGCTGTGTTTTCAATACTAATTGTAGTTTCAAAAAGATGTTTTCTTCCATCTTGTATGTATTGTCCGAGGGAATGAAGATCTGTAGTAAACTCTACAGAAGCAGGGAATATTCCTTTTCCATCCTTTCCCTCACTTTCACCATAGAGCTGTTTCCACCACTCTGCTGTAAAGTGTAATGAAGGCTCATAGCTAGCCATTACTTCAATGTTTTTTCCTTTTTTATATAGTATATTTCTAAGTGCTGCATACATATAGCAGTTGTTCTCTTCTAAAACCTTATGATAGTATTCCTCTCTTGCAGATCTTGCACCTTCCATTAACAAATCAATGTCTATACCAGCTGTGGCTATAGGAAGTAATCCTACGGGAGTAAGGACCGAAAACCTGCCCCCAATATTATCAGGTACAACAAAGGTTTGGTAGCCTTGATCTTCTGCCAGCTTTTTGAGTGCTCCTTTTTCCCTATCAGTGGTTACATATATCCTTTTCCCTGCTTCCTTTAGTCCATACTTTTTCTCCATATATTCCTTGAATATCCTAAATGCTATGGCAGGCTCTGTAGTAGTACCCGATTTAGAAATAACATTTATACTTATGTCTTTTCCTTTTATAATATCTAACAAATCACTTATGCTTTTTGCACTAAGATTATTACCTGTAAAATATATCTCAGGTGTTTTTCTTTCATCACTAGAGAGCAAATTATAGAATGAATGACTTAAGGCTTCTATAGTTGCCCTTGCCCCTAAATAAGAGCCCCCTATACCTATTACAATTAATACCTGAGATTCTTTTTTTATTTTGGATGCGGCTTTCTTTATCCTTTCAAACTCTTCAATGTCATAGTCTACAGGATAATCCATCCAACCTAAATACTCTTTACCCAGTCCTTCTTTTCCATGTAATATATCATGTGCATTGAATACCTGTTCTTTAATGCTATTAATTTCTGTATTTGATACCATGGAATTTGAAAAATCAAAAGTAATATTTTTCACTTAAATCCCCCTATGTGCCAGCCATCTATTTGGTAATTTATTTTCGCCCTAGGCTAATAATTCTTAATTAATCAATTAATTCAATAGTTACTAATGCAAAATCATCGTCTATATCTTTGTATTTAAACTCATTTAGATTTTTTTCTATGGCATTTAATAAATTCTCTCTATTTATATTTGTTATATCAATTAACCTATCAAAACCAAATAGTTCTCCTTTTTCGTTTCTGGTTTCAATTACTCCATCAGTATAGAATAAAATTTTGTCTCCTTTTTCAAGTTTAATAGATTTCTTTTCATACTTAATGCTATCAAAGAGGCAAGTAATTGGGTATCCTTTAGCTTCCAAAAAATCTATTCCCTTAGTATTAATGTGTAGCGGAATACAATTATGCCCGCCATTAACATATTCAAATGTATTGTCTCTTTTGTCAAAGATACCATAAAATATAGTGAAATATTTGTCTGTGTCTAGGTTGAGATCTAAAAATCTCTGATGCAGCTCACTAATAGCTTCACTTGGATCTAAATACTCATATTTTATTGATTTCATAGCCTGTCTAATGAACATGGTCATAATAGATGCAGTAATTCCATGTCCTACTACATCGCTAATATAAATCCCTGTCAGGTTATCATCAATTCTATTAACGTCAAATATGTCTCCACTCAGCATTTCTGAAGGAAAGTATAGGTAGTCTATTTTCAGTAGCCCCAAAACTCCCTGTTTAGGCAATATTTTCTTTTGAATGGTTCTAGCAAAATTTAAATCCTTACTCATCTTTTCATTCTTTTTGATTATTTCTCTCTCTAGCTTTCGTTCATTAGTTACATCTCTAAACACTTCAACAGCTGCATAAATGTTTCCATCTATATCCTTGACTGGCGAACTCTTCACAGAAAATATTCTCTCCTTAATAACTTCTTCTTTCTCTACTATCTCACCAGTGTTTATTGTAGCATTTGTAATACATCTAGTACAAGCACAGCTCTTTCCTATGACAGAAAAGCATCTCTCGCCTACAATGTCATTACCTAAAGCTTCTCTCATAGACTTGTTTGCGTAAATAATAATCCCATTTTCATCTATAACACGCACCCAATCCACCATACCATCTAGAACTTCGTAAGAAATGATCCCATCCCTTTTAATTTTTTCACTTACAACAATATTCTTAGGTTCTTGAATCAAATCCGCCCCTCCTCTCTGCAAGTACACTATAGTATAAAATCATTTGTTTGAACTATAATTTTACACCATATTATATATTCTATGCTGAAATTCATATAATGAATATCTTTATTAGACTTATTTATTAGTATTATATCATAATTCCAATGTTTTTCTATATTCATATATTATATATTTATTACAAAGAAAAGAGTCAAATTGTGTCTATATTGTTTGCTTTCTAACATAATATTCTATATACTCTGTAGTAAGTACTGGAAAAAGGAGGTGAATATGATGGATAATATGAATCAAGCTACATACTCTACTCCAGACAGAAGTATATTGGAAACATTAAGTAAATGGTCTGGATTCTTGGGTATAATGACTATCATCACAGGTGCTCTTACTTGTATAGGAGGAATAGGTACCTTCGGCATTTCTTTAATTCCTGGAATTATTCAAATCATACTAGGGGTAAAGCTTAGAAATGCAAAAACATCTGTTGACAGGTATTTAGCAGGAGATGCTAGAGAGATAAACAGTATCTTTGAAAACTTAGGTTCATACATGAAACTTCAAGGTATTTTAATCATTGTGGGCCTTGTTATAGCTGTTATAGGTATAATTATTGCTATTATAGGTGGAATCGCTCTTTGGAGTCAATTTGCCGGTTATTATTAAAAAACAACAAAAGAAAGCAGGCCTATATCAATATGGACCTGCTTTATCTTATTCTAGTGGATTTTCACTTCCTTTTTTCTTATCAAATAGACTAGTTTAATCTTTATCCCCAACTTTAGTATATACTCTTATACTACATCTCTTTTCTATTCTATAATTACCATATACCTAAAATACAAGGCTTAATTTGCTAGATGTGATATATATCACACTTTTATTTGATGCCAATCACGGTTCAATAGCCTAACGTAACTTATTATATTAAGTGACGGATATAGATAACTCTAAAGTTTAATGAATGATTTATGTTGTATATTTATATTGTTAATTATAATACATTTTAAGGAGGATTTTTAATGAGTATGTTTTGCTTTCAATGTCAAGAAACAGCCAGAGGTGCTGGTTGTACAGTTAGAGGAGTGTGTGGTAAGCCAGCTGAAGTAGCTAATCTTCAAGATTTACTTGTTTATTCACTAAAGGGTATCTCATTCTACAACAACAAAGCTAGAGAATTAAAGTTAGGTACAAGAAAAGCAGACCATTTTATAATAGAATGCCTTTTCATGACAATTACTAATGCAAACTTTGATAAGGCTCGCTTTGTATCAAAAATTAAAGAGGCTTTAAAGCTTAGAGATGAAATTAAAGAATCGGTCGTAGGTGCCGGAGGGAGTATAATAGACATTACACATGATTCCGCAACTTGGTTTGCTGATACAGAAGAAGCTTTTGATGAAAAATCAAAATATGTAGGAATTTTAGCTACAGAAAACGAAGATGTAAGATCCTTAAGAGAATTGTTAATATACGGTCTTAAAGGTATGGCAGCATATGCTGAGCATGCTCTAAATCTAAACTATGAAGATGAAGGTGTAAATACATTTATAGGAAAGGCTTTGGTAGCTACTACAAACAATAACCTATCCGCAGATGAGTTAGTGGCCCTTGTATTGGAATGTGGAAAATTTGGTGTAGATGTAATGGCATTATTAGATAATGCTAACACTAGTACTTATGGACATCCTGAAATAACTAAAGTAGATATCGGAGTAAAAAATAATCCAGCAATATTGGTAAGTGGACACGACCTAAAAGACTTCGAGGAAATTCTTAAGCAAACTGATGGAAGTGGAGTAGATGTATATACTCATGGCGAAATGCTTCCTGCTCACTATTATCCAGCATTTAAAAAATATTCTCACTTTGCAGGTAACTATGGAAATGCTTGGTGGAAACAAGATAAAGAATTTGATAGTTTCAATGGACCTGTAATACTAACTACAAACTGTCTAGTTCCTCCAAAGGATTCATACAAGGATAGAATTTATACTACTGGTGCAGTTGGTTTTGATGGCTTAACACATATAACACCAGATGCTAATGGAGAGAAAGACTTCTCACAAGTAATTGAGCATGCTAAGAGATGTGCTTCACCAGCTGAAATTGAAACAGGTGAAATAGTTGGCGGATTTGGTCACAATACTGTTCTAAGCCTTGCAGATAAGGTGGTAGATGCTGTTAAATCAGGGGCCATAAAGAGATTCTTTGTTATGGCGGGCTGTGACGGAAGAATGAAATCAAGAGATTATTATACTGAATTTGCAGCTGCTTTACCAAAAGATACTGTAATTCTTACAGCAGGCTGTGCAAAATACAAGTACAATAAGCTTGACCTAGGAGATATCGGAGGAATCCCAAGAGTATTAGATGCAGGACAATGTAATGACTCTTATTCACTAGCTGTAATTGCTCTTAAATTAAAGGAAGTATTTGAGTTAAATGATATAAATGAACTTCCAATATCATATAACATTGCATGGTATGAACAAAAAGCAGTAATCGTACTATTGGCTCTTCTATATCTAGGAGTTAAGAATATTCACTTAGGACCAACTCTACCAGCATTCCTATCACCAAATGTAGCTAAGGTATTAGTTGAAACATTTGGAATTGGTGGAATCACTAATGTAGAAGATGACATGAAAATGTTTATGGGAGCATAGACAAAAAATAGTTAAATAATGAGCCGGTCCATATGGTTATATATAACCATATGGACCGGCTTTTTTATAAGGTAAATGAAGACTCTCTTTGTTTATTTATGCCCTTCCTCAGGCACTATACAAATAAATTCAAATCTCTCATTTCCAACATTGGAAAATTGATGTTCTGCATCTGATGGTACATAGGCAAATGAGCCTGCTTCTACTTCTATATCCTTTCCATCTAAATGCAGTCTTCCTTTTCCACTGAGGATATAGTTAATGTGAGGCCAAGGATGACTATGTTTTGGAGTATACCCTCCAACTTCAACTTCCAGAGTACGCATTACATAACCCTCCCACCCTTCTGTAGGTGACACAAGTACTTTCATTGCAGCATCTTTTGCTTGTGGGTTTTCAATTTTTATTGATTTTACATCTTTTTTATGTGATACTATCACAACAATTCCCCCTTTTTATACTGAACAATCTTGCCCAATAATTAAAACACTCTTATATAGGCCTAGGTCCGTAATACTGATAATAATCCACCTTTATCCTGCCATTAAAAAGCTTTCTTTTCTTATCTGCTTTTTTACCATAAAGCTTTTCAAAATCCTCATTTGATGTGATTACATAAATAGACCATGTGTCTAGTTTTTTAAATACCTTGCCCATTTCTATGTATAGGTCTTCAACTTCTCCCTTTTCTCCTAATCTTTCTCCATAGGGAGGATTACATATGATGACACCATAATCATCATGTATGCTTACTTTTGGTGCATCTTTGATTTCAAATGTTATACATTCATCTACTCCCGCTTCATATGCATTTTCTTTAGCGGCCTCTATTGCCTTAGGATTAATATCTGAAGCATATATTTTTATGTCTAAATCTTGATTTATAGCTTTAAAGGCTTCTTTTCTTGCCTCTTTCCACAGAGTTTTTCCTAGTCTAGGCCATTCTTCTGAAGCAAAGCTCCTCTGTAATCCCGGAGCTATGTTCTTTCCTATCATTGCAGCTTCTATAGCTATAGTTCCAGAGCCACAAAAAGGATCTAACAACACTCTGCCTGAATTCCAATAGCTTAATTTGACTATTGCAGCAGCTAGGGTTTCTTTAATAGGTGCATCTACATTTTTTACTCTATATCCTCTCTTATGTAATCCTTCTCCACTAGTATTTATGGTTAGGACGGCTATGTCCTTAAGAATAGATACCTGAATAGTATATTTAGGACCATCTTCCTTAAACCATTCTGTTTTGTATTTGTCCTTTAGTTTTTCAACTACTGCCTTCTTTACTATTGCTTGGCAATCTGGCACACTATAAAGCTTAGAATTTACTGACTTACCAGTTACGGTGAATTCTCCATCCTCTGTTATCCATTGGTCCCAAGGAAGAGCCTTGGTTCCTTGAAAAAGCTCCTCAAAGGATAAAGCTTTGAATTCTCCCATTTTTAATAACACTCTATCCGCAGTCCTTAACCATAGATTTGCTTTAGGAATTCCTGATTCATCTGAGTTAAAAGTAACTTTCCCATTCTCCACAGTTATGCCCTTATATCCAAGTTGCTCTACTTCTCTCTTTACTACTGCCTCAAGCCCAAAGGTTGATGAAGCAATTAATTGTATATTTTCCATCTTATCTCTCCTAAATTGTTTTAATCCTTAATTTATATTTTACCAAAAATAAAGACTTTTTACTAACTTAATATGTTTATATTATTATTTTCTTGTTTTATTTTAGAGTTACAGGGTATATTGTTAATATATTATTAGTAAATAATAGCTAAACAATAAAAGGGGGCTACATAATATGAAGTCATTAGGTCAATTTTTACAGTCTGGAGATTGGAAGGGTGAAAAACACGTTCCAGTAATACATATTCCTGAGAAGGTAAAAGCGGGAGAAGAATTTGAAATAAAGGTTTTAGTTGGTGAAGAGATTTCTCATCCTAATACCTTTGAGCATTATATTTCTTGGATTAAGGTGTATTTCTTACCTGAGGGAGGAAAATTCCCTGTAGAAGTAGGAAATTTCAGCTTTACTGCTCATGGTGAAGGAGAAATATTTACTCAGCCTATAGCAACTAGTAAAATTAAAGTAAATAAATCAGGTACTTTCCATGCATTGAGCTATTGTAACATTCATGGACTATGGGAAAGTAGTGCTGAATTATTAGTTGAGTAATATAGAAAAAAATAATAATTGTAAATAAAGAATCCTTAATCATTAGGATTCTTTTTTATTTTCATCTTATATTGGGAATGCTAAAGAGTATAACTTATAATTATTTTTCAGAATATACTAAATAGGAGGAAAACTATGCAAAGTTTAGGTCAATTATTGCAAACTGGTGATTGGAAAAACGAGAAGCATGTTCCTGTAATACATCTTCCTAAAAAGATTAAGGGAAGTGTGGAATTTGAAGTAAAGGTAACCATAGGAGATGAGGTAAAGCATCCGAATACTCTAGAACATTATATTAAATGGATTAAGCTCTTCTATTTTAGTGAAGATGGTAAGTTCCCTGTAGAGATAGCTAACTTTCAGTTTTCTTCCCATGGTGAAGGAGGAGTATTTACAGAACCTGTCGGAACAACTAATGTAATATTACATAAGCCTGGGTTTTTTTATGCTATGGCATACTGCAATATCCATGGATTATGGGAACATAAAGAGGAAGTAAGCTTTAAATAAAAATTTTTTTACCTACTTGACAATAAAAGCAAAAAGAAATATTATATATGCAAATCATATTTATTAAGACAGTGAAGGAATTAGTAGTATTTTATGGTTACATTTAGAGAGTAGGCTGGTTGGTGAAAAGCCTTCTGTACATAGAGTACGAATTACACTCTGGAGTCTCAATATGAAAATATTGCGTATGTCATACGATACAATGACTAAGAGGCATCTTTAGATGCGAACTAAGGTGGTACCACGGGTCTTCTCGTCCTTACAGGATTTGAGAAAGGCCCTTTTTATTTTTGCAATTTAAGATTAAAGGAGGAATTTAAATGAATGTATTCGATACCTTAATGGAGAGAGGGTATATCGCACAAACAACCCATGAAGAGGAAATAAGAGAGCTATTAGGCAAGGAATCAGTTACATTTTATATAGGCTTTGACCCAACTGCAGACAGCTTACATGTAGGACATTTTGTTACTATAATGTTTATGGCACATATGCAAAGAGGAGGTCATAGACCTATAGCCTTAGTTGGTGGTGGAACTGCCATGATAGGTGATCCATCAGGAAGAACCGATTTGAGACAAATGCTTACTAAGGAAGGAATTGAGCATAATGTAAGCTCTATTAAGAGCCAACTAGAAAAGTTCATAGACTTCAGTGATGACAAGGCAATAATAGAAAACAATGCTGATTGGCTGTTGAATTTAAACTATGTTGACTTCTTAAGAGAGGTTGGAACCCATTTTTCAGTTAATAGAATGTTGACTGCTGAATGCTTTAAGCAAAGATTAGAAAAGGGTCTATCATTCTTAGAGTTTAACTACATGCTAATGCAGGGATATGACTTCTATGTATTAAATGAGAAACATAATTGTAAAATGCAATTAGGTGGGAATGATCAATGGTCCAATATGATAGCTGGAATGGAGTTAATTAGAAGAAAATCTAGCAAACAGGCATATGCAATGACATGTACCCTATTAGCAAATAGTGAGGGCAACAAAATGGGTAAAACCGCAAAGGGTGCTGTATGGTTAGACCCAGAAAAGACCTCTCCATATGAATTCTATCAATATTGGAGAAATGTAGAAGATGCTGAAATCGACCAGTGCCTAAGACTCCTAACATTCATTCCAATGGATGAAGTCAGAAGACTATCTGCCCTTGAAGGGGCAAAAATAAACGATGCTAAAAGCGTATTAGCCTTTGAGGTTACAAAATTGGTTCATGGAGAAGAAGAGGCAAGAAAGGCTGAGGAAACAACAAAAGCTCTGTTTGGAGTTGGTGGGGATTTAGATTCTATGCCTACTACAGAGCTTGAAAAATCCTTATTTAATGAAGGCCTTGGGATCTTAAATCTACTAACTCAAATTGGACTTACAAAATCTAATGGCGAAGCTAGAAGATTAATTACTCAAGGCGGAATATCTGTTAAAGATAAGCAAATTAATGACCCAAGCATAATAATAACACTAAAGGATTTTGAAGATGACAAGTTGATAGTTAGAAAAGGCAAAAAAGTATATCACCAGATAAAGCTAGTATAGTATTACTGATGCCCAACCAATGGGCACCTCTATTAATTGGCAACCCATATTTAAATAAAAGATGGTTACAGGAGACTTAAAGTCATCCCTGTAACCATCTTTTTACATCTTAATTTTAGCTATATTTTGATGTAGATCTTCAGCTAATCTAGCTAAATCACTACTCGTTGAAGCAACTTCTTCCATAGAGGCAGTTTGTTCCTCCGTAGCCGCTGATACATTCTGTATCTCATCTGATACTTCCTTGCTTATGGTTTCAACCTGTGAAGAAGAAGAAACAACGTGTTCACTGGCCTTAGCAACTTGACTTATGGATTCAGCTATTATATCAATTTGGTCATTGACCCTGTTTACTAAATCTGCAATAATCTCAAAGGATTTTTCAGTGGTATTTACTTTGTCTAATCCCTTGTTGACGTTATTCATGCCCTCTTCCATTGCCGAATTTGCCTTGTCTATAATATTATCATTACTAATTATTATTTGTTGTATATCATCAGTTGCTTTTCTAGATTCTTCTGCTAGCTTTCTAACCTCATCAGCAACTACAGCAAAGCCTTTGCCATGTTCTCCTGCCCTAGCAGCCTCTATTGCCGCATTCAATGCTAAAAGATTTGATTGTTCAGCAATACCATGAATTAAGTTAGTCATATGTTCCATCTTCTTTGAGCTTTCTGTTACCTCTGTCAGTGCCTCTCTTACATGATTTGTACTATTAGCTATGTCATTCATTTGTATACTAAGGTCTTTCATATCTTTTTTGCCTTCATTTGTTTGATCGAAAGCTTCGTTACTTAAGCCACTAATTTCTTCTGCGTTGCTATAAACCTCTTGAATACTTGCAGATATTTGTTCCATAGATGCAGTAATACTTAATATTTCCCTTAGCTGATTTTCTGAACTATGTGCTACCTCAGTTGATGAAACTGCTATACTTTCAGCAGCCAATGCAGACTGCTCAGAAGTGGCGGTTAATTCATTAGAAGAAGAAGCTACCTGTTCAGATAAGAATATAACCTTAGTCGCAAATCCCCTGAAGTTCTCTAATATAGCTTGAAATGCTGATGAAATGACTCCTATCTCATCTTTTCTTTCCATGAGTTTTTCATCAATATCTCTAGAAATATCTAAACTAGCAATATCCTTAGCACGCTTTGTTATGACTTCAATAGGCCTTGATATATATGTACTTATAATTAAAGAAATTATCATAGCTAAAATTCCAAAAACAATAATCAAAATAATAGTTGAAATCCTTAAATTATTTAACTCAATTAACACCTCATTCTCAGGAGCAGTCACTGCGATTGACAACCCTGTATTCCCTATTGGTGCAAATCCATTTAGCTTATCCTCACCTCTGAAATAATAGGAAAAATATCCTGTTTCTCCTGCCATCATCTTTTCAAAAAGAGCTGATAGTGCTTTATATTCAGGATCATTCTTAATAGCCTTATAATTCAATTCTTCAGACCTGATTAAGCTTGGATCAGGGTGTCCAACAAGATATCCTTCTTCATCAAGAACAAATGCATATCCTGTTTGCAAATATTTAATATCATTTACTACTCTATTTAAGCCCTCGGAATCTCCTATGTTAATATTGGCAATATTATGAGAAGCTGTAATTGCTAATTGAGTTAAGCCTTCATTAGAATTCTCTAGCAAAGCTTTTTTTGCGCTCATATATGAGGGAATACCTATCCCACTACATATAACCAATGCTAATATGGTTAATATTATAGTCATCTTAATACGGATACTGCTCACATTAAATGATGTAATCTCCTTTGTATCTTCTTGTTTCATAAGAATTACCCCCCACCCTATTTTTCTCTAGAAAAGCTATTTGATCTTAATCCTTAATACTAAATACCCTATTAAACAGACTATTAACATCTCATTTTCAATAGTTCTAGTGTAAAGTAAAAAAGGTCTTAGGCTATTCTTCACTAGAAATAAACGAAATACAAAATTACTATTTTATTATCTCCACAAAATTCTTCATAAATCTAGCAGTCATACCCCATATTACATAATCACCATAGACATAAAAATGCACAGATTGACTGCTTTTATTCCAATTATAATTCTTTCCATTTTGGATTAAATGATATGGGAAATCCTCTATTGGCATAACTTCTAGTCTTGTATAATGTGTTTCTGGCTCATTGCTCAAGAAAAAATCTAATGGCACTGTGAATACATGATCTACTTCGTTTTCATTGAAATCTAAAGATTCCAAATCAAAATCCTCTAAGATGCCCACAAAACCATATATAGCACTTTTTGCTGATACGATATAGTCAAGCTCTCCTAAAAAAGTTATATTGTCATGGCTAATATTTAGTTCTTCACAGGTTTCCCTAATTGCTGCTTCCTTAAAGTTTTCCTTTTTTTCCACCCTTCCTCCTGGAAAAGATATCTCACTTGGTTGTCTATCCAGCTTTTCTGAACGAACCTCAAATAAAACATGCCACTTTTTATCTATATGTATTAATGGCAGAAGTATGGCATAATTGTCCACTATCTCCATAGGGCTCCCTTTTCTTTCCTTAAAACCTTGCTTAATACTAAAATTTTCCATAAAACCACCTCATAATGATACTATCATATTGCTTAGTTTATACCCATTATATAAGAATAATAAGGTTAAAAAAACAGGCACCAAAGGGCGCCCATACAACTTTATGTGACGACACAGGACATGGCCTAGTCATGGAATTTTTATAGTAGTTCGTCTCCTTCATTCCAATCTATAGGACACAGTCCTCCAGTCTGAAGTGCTTTTAACACCCTCAGGGTCTCTTCTACACTTCTACCTATTCCAAGGTCATGAACCACTGAGTATCTAATTAGTCCTTCGGGATCAATGATAAATAGTCCTCTTAGTGCGATTCCTTTATCCTCTATTAGCACTCCATAATTCATTGCAGTAGTTCCTATTTTATCTGATGCTAATGGGAACTTTAGCTTACCTAAATCTCCCTTTATCCATGCTTTGTGAGAATGCTCACTATCTGTGCTCATGGCTAGAACTTCTGCACCTACAGCTTTAAAATCTTCGTACTTATTACTATAAGCTCTAATTTCTGTAGGACATACAGTAGTAAAGTCTAGGGGATAAAAAAACATTATAAGCCATTTCCCTTTATAATCGCTAAGCGTAACCTCTCCGAAATCCTCGCCATTAGGCATAACTGCATTTAGTTTGAAGTCTGGTGCTAACCTTCCAACAATTCTTTCCATTTAGTTTCCTCCTTACGTTTAAAATTTGATTCCATCAGTATATTTATTTCCTATTAACTAGTTTTTAAACCTAAGAAATGTGGATACTAATTAATTTCATGTTCCAGGTCCCAAACTTTCTTTTTTATCTTCTCATACATACTCTCATTTTTTTCCTTCATTATCTTATAATACTTCTTTATATCACCGTCAAAGGGAATTGTCTCTCCAAGGGCTATGGTCTCTAGAGCTTGTCTGACCTTATTAACTACATAGTTTTCATCTATGCTATTTCCGTATTTTATTATATGCCAAATGGTCAGTCCTAAAGCCTCTATTACTTTTCCTTGCTCAAAGCTTTTTGGGTTATATTTAGGTAACTCTTCCCATTCAGAGGGAAGTATAAATATCCCTTCCTCTGTGGCAGATTTTAAAGCTCTTTTGGTGAAACCAATTAGACAGTTACTGCCAACACAGGATCCACATTTAGCTTCTCCAAGACATATGTCTTCTACTGCCTTTTTAATTTCATTTGCCTGAATATATAAAGTAGCTGCAGCCTCCTGCATAGGTAGCCTTTTTCCTGATTTTTTTGCTTTGAAATTTAATTTAAGTAAAAAATAAACAGGAATAGATAAGAATACAAAATATATAATAGTATTTAATACAGTTATATAACTAGAAGGAAGAGTCTGATAAAGCTTTAAAGTACCAAAAAACAAGAACACAGTTGATGAGGCTATTTTTAATGCTATTTCAGGCATCTTATCTCCAATAATACTTCCTACAAATATACCTAGACTGCTGGTAGCTAACATCCCGAGAACTGTTCCAATCAAAATGAAAAGTGGATAGCTTGCATCAGTGCCTAAGGTCATGGCAGTAAGCTGAGTTTTGTCGCCTAGTTCCCCCAAGAAAAAAGCTATAGCTACAGTTATTACCGGGTTAAAGCATTTTTTATTACCCTTATCTTCTTCATCATCACTTTTTAATGCCCACAAACCAAATATAACAAACATTATTCCAGCAGCCAGCTGTATCTTATCTAAGGGGATTATATTAGACAAATAAGAACCTAATGCTATGGCTATACCATGATTTAATGCCGAACCAATCAAGACACCTAACAATACCTTTCTTACCTTGTATTGTGTCGCAAAGGTCATGGCTAATATTTGTGTTTTATCTCCCATCTCTGCTACAAAAATAAATAAAAAAGCTTTCAACAGTTCTTGTATCATTAGTATTCCTCCACTAATTAGTCTTGTAACTGTATAATACGAGAGGATTAAGCACTCTCGTATTTTTTAGTCAATAATTCTTCAATTTTTTCTGCAGATATAGGTGGACTATAATAATATCCTTGAATGTAATCTCCACCATTGGCCATTATAAAATCAAGCTGCTCTTTAGTTTCAACTCCTTCTGCTGTGGTGCTAACTTTAAGCTCACGAGAAAGAGTCAATATTAATCTAGCAATTGTTCCATTATCATTATCTGGGTAATCCTTAATAAAATCTCTATCTATCTTTATATTATCAAAATCTAATTCCTTAAGATACTTTAAAGATGAATACCCTGTGCCAAAGTCATCAATAGATATAGAAATGCCCATATTTCTTAAAGTGCAAAACCTTTTGCTTATATCTCTTTCATTTTCAAGCAGTGTGGTCTCTGTTATTTCTATATTTAAGTATTTTCCTTCTAGATTACAATCCTCTAGAATATCTTCAATTTCATATTCAATTTTATTATGCTTAAATTGAGTAGGTGATAAGTTCACAGAAACAGGAATTTTAGGCAATCCTTTTTCCTGCCATCTCTTGTTTTGTTTACATGCCTCTCTTAACACCCAATTACCTATATCATTTATATTGCCCATCTTTTCTGCTATTGGTATAAACACATTTGGTGATACTTGGCCAAGCTCATCATTATGCCATCTTAATAAGGCTTCAACTCCAACAATTCTATTAGTTCTAGGGTCAATTTGTGGTTGATACATGAGACTCAATTCCATATTAGCAACTGCTGCTCTCAATAAAGTTGCCAATCTAATATCTTTTTTTAGTCTTTCTCTTATGGTCTCACTATAGTATACATATCTTTCATTATTGTTTTTCTCGGCTAAATCAGTAGTCAATTCTAAATCTTCAATTATTCTACTAACATCATTATAATTATTTGATAAACTTAATACTCCCATAGCTAGATTAATAAATATTATTCCTGATTTGCTATTAAAACCAATCTCAGTAGCATTATTTAGCTCTACGAGAACCAAATCCAACTTATGTATATCATCAATAACATCTCCTAAAACTAGGATTTCATTCTTACTAATCCTATGTAATTCCCCGATTCCGTTAAAAATAAACTTAAATCTATTGAGCATGTTTACTATAGTTTCATCAATTATCTTACAGCCATAACCTGCAATAATTTCGTTGTAGTTTGTTACCCTAATTAAAATTAAAAATTGCCCTTGAGCTTTAGAAGCAATTCTTTCAGTTAATATTTCCCTTAAATATATTTCATTTGGGAAACCTGTCATTAAATTATATTTTTCTGTCTCATTTTGTGAGTCATTTACACAATGACTTGCTTCATGCTTTTCCTTATACATAAATATATACTTCCCTCCTATATTGCAATTGATAAATAGCTAAGGTGCTATATCAATATCAATACGAAATTCCCAATTCCCATATTATTTTAAAAAAAATATTCCTATCTACTAGGGATATTTAATTATTTATATCATCTTAAAAAGATCTTTATCATGTTAACATGCTGTTCTTCTTCATGGATTATTTTGGTAAGTGCTTTGTAGCTATTTGTTTGGGTATCTTCCATACTCCTAACTAGTAACCCCTGTATTCTAATTATAAGTGCTATATTCCTATGTTCAAAATCCAAAGCACAAGATAAAAGCTTCTTTACATCACTTACCTCTGAGTAAATTAATCCTCTTTTAAACTCTAAAATTATCTTTGATGCTGAATCATAGATATCAAAGTCAATCTCTATATCTTTAAAGTTTGATATTTCTTTTTTTATGCCTTTATATGTTATTATATGTCTTCTTTCTTCTCTAGCAAGGACACCTGCTGCAAGCTTTACACGCTCCTCTATCTTCATGTCCATTTGAAGCTGTTTATAAAAGTTTAATAAATTTTCTTCTATCTCAATTAGTTTGTCCATTATATCTACTATTGTGTACATTCATTTCATTCTCCCCTATCAATAATTAGTAACTATAGTGATTATACCACAATTTTTTGACAATATTCAACAAAGTTAAATTTTTCTCAAGTTTTCATGTTACCTAGTTCAACCAAGTCTTTTTTGCAATCCTAATTGCAACCCAAATAATTATGTGGTTTAATATTACAAAGATTATGTTGGACTGCTTTTCTATTCCATATTTATACATTGATAAATTTGCTTTTTTCTGAAACAATTAATCATAACATTAAACATATGAGGTGCAATAGTAAAAATGAAAATAAATATTTTATTTCAG
>JBBAFY010000051.1:0-18725 GCA_041655135.1 Tissierellales bacterium | reverse complement strand
AAATTAAAGTTCACAATATTCCCCCCTATGCACCATATAGTTTTGTGTTTTTTACTAAGTTAGTACCAATGAAAAGCTTAAATAAAATTCTTGTAATAAATACTGCTGTAATCATTGATGCAACAATACCAATGATCAATGTGACACCAAAACCCTTTATCGGTCCTGTTCCAAAATAATATAGTATTATACCTGCAATTAATGTGGTTAAGTTAGCATCCAAAACACTTGTTAATGCTCTTTTGAAACCACTATCAACAGCAGTTCTAAGGGTCTTTCCTACTCTTAATTCTTCCTTAATTCTCTCATAAATAACCACGTTAGCATCTACTGCCATTCCTATTGAAAGAATTAGACCTGCAATACCCGGTAAAGTTAATTTAACTCCTAATACTATCATAATACTAAACATAATTAACACATATATTGTCAAAGCAATATTAGCTATAAAGCCTGGTACTCTATATACTACTATCATAAATAAAAATATAAGAATTAATCCTATTCCGCCTGCATAAATACTCCTGTCTAAGGATTCAAGTCCAAGTGTTGGCCCAATAACAGATGTTTGAACCTCTTTCAGCTCCACTGGCAGGGCTCCTGCTCTAATTAAAGTAGCAAGTTCACTAGCACTCTGAACGTCAAATCCACCTTCTATATATGCCTCTCCTCCATCTATAGGTTTGCTTACAACCGGACTAGATATAATCTCTCCATCAAGCTTAATTGCTATAACTTTATCTTGAGCAGCTGATTTAGTTGACAATCTAGTAGTTACTTCAGCAAACCTTTCAGCTCCTTCTTTGTCAAATACTAATGTTACAACTGGCTCATCCACACCACTACTAACTCTTTGAAAAGCAACTTCAGATTGCTTAACATTTTTTCCCGTTAAAACAATGTTTCCATTAGAATCCTCAAACTGAAGTTGAGCTGTTTTCCCAATCATATTAAAAGCATCTTGAGCATCCTTTAAACCTGCTAACTCAACTCTAATTCTCTTATTGCCCTCTTTAACAATATTGGGTTCTGATACCCCTAAGCTGTCTACCCTCTGTCTTATGATAGCTATGGCTTGATCAACTTTCTTGTCCAAATCTGTGCCAGTTTCATCTGTTTGTGCTTCTAATAATACATATACACCCCCAGCTAAATCTAGTCCCAATCCCATTTTCTCCCTTACACTTGAGATTTTAACTCCTCCTAAATCAATTCCATATATTGCACTGTAAGCTATAGCTCCAACAAGTGCAATAATCAAGATAAAAATTAAAGTATTCTTAAGGTTCATAGTTTATTCCCCTTTCTCTTTTCATAAAACTAATTATATTACTTTTCCAGTAGCTAAGTCAACAACTCAGTAAATTCATCATTTTTTATGCTTTTCTGCATATCTAACATAATCTATAGCAGATTGTTTTAATTGAGCAATTTCATCACTTGATAGGCTTCTTACTACCTTAGCTGGGGAACCTAAAACTAACGAACCAGAAGGTATTCTTTTACCTGTCGTGACTATACTGCCAGCACCTATTAGTACATTATCATCTACTTCTGCACCATCTAGTATTATAGCACCCATACCAACAAGTACATTGTTACCAATTTTACAGGCGTGAACTATAGCCTTGTGTCCTACTGTTACATAATCACCTATTTCAGTACTAAAATCCTTACTTATATGTATAACTGTACCATCCTGTATGTTAGAATATTCTCCTATTACTATAGAATTCTCATCTCCTCTCAAAACACAGTTATACCAGGTACTAGTATATTGACCAATGCTTACTTTTCCAATTATCTCTGCACTATCAGCTACAAAACATGTCTCGTGAATCTTCGGTCTAATGTTCTCATACTCAATTATCATAATTATCCTCCAATAATTTAATAAAGGTAAATATTGTATTTGGGGTATCAAAAACTAAAGCAAATTCTTAAAAATAAAAAGCAGTGGTTACCCACTACTCTTATCTAATACCATCTTTTTCATACCTTTTAATTACCCTAAATATACTACCGCTTGTTACATTTTGTCTATTATTTCAATAATTAAATTATAACACAATATTAAAGATAATTAAAGATTTATTTTATGTTTATTCCTATCATGCCACCTATGCATCCAGTTACTAATGCTATAGATCCTTTAATAAAGAAATACTTACCTAAGCTGAAATCCTTGATTAATATTTGACTTATAACAAAAATTATAAGAAAATAGCATATTCCTATTAAACCCCCATTTACCCATCCTCTTTTATCTAACTTCTTTGATGTTAAAATAGCTCCGGACGAAATACCTAAAATCATTATTATTGAATTTATAAAGGGAATAAGTCCTTCAGAAAGTTTTGTATAAGCTAAAATAATAGTGAATATTATTATAAGTAAAAAAGTAAGTAATAGTCCTATCAAAGTACCTTTAATAATATTCAAAATATAGCTTGAACCGTCTTGCTTTTTAAAATAACTCATATATTCGCCTCCTTATCCTTAGTCAATATTTATGCTCAAGCTATAACATTATTCCTAAAAATAAAAAAGATTCTCTCAGTTTTAAAAATAACCAAGAAAATCTTTTCAAGTCATACTTTTATAGTTACATGCATTGCTATTTTTCTGGTGTTTCTGTTGATTGAATATTACCTATAGCCCATTTTACAATATCAAATCTAGTTTTATCTGCTCCTACTTCTATTGTTATAACATCATCTTTAATCTTAACAATCTTGCCGTAAATTCCTCCTATAGTTAATACCTCATCACCTACTTTTGCACTACTTCTCATTTCTTTAATCTTCTTGTCCTTTTTTTGTTGAGGTCTTATGATAAATAAATAGAAAACACCTAACAATAATAATGGAAGCATCAGAGTAGATAATAAATTACCACTTTGAGGAGTTGCTGCTCCAAATAAAATAATTTCTCTCAAGATAGTCCCTCCTTTCTTCATATGTAGTATTCTACATTTGTTCTTATGTAGTATTCTACATTTATAAAATAAATCCTTTATTTTTATTTTGTATATCCATATTTATTATAAAACTCATCTTTATATTGCAAAAGCCTGTCTTCTTTAATAGCTAGTCTGATGTTTTTCATGAGTTTTATTAGGAAATATAAATTATGTATTGTTGCTAATCTTGCTCCTAATATTTCATCTACATTAAATAAATGCCTAATATATGCCTTGGAGTAATTTTTACAAGTATAACAATCGCATTCTGAGTCTAAACTAGTGAAATCTCTTGAATATTTTGCATTCCTTATAACAACCTTCCCATGACTTGTTAGAACAGTCCCATTTCTTGCAATCCTAGTTGGTAATACACAATCTGCCATATCAATTCCTCTAATAACTGCTTCAAATAGGTAGTCTGGGCTCCCTACACCCATTAAATATCTTGGTTTTTCCTTAGGCAATAGGGGCACAGTATAATCAAGTATCTCGCACATTAACTCAGCTGGTTCTCCTACACTTAATCCACCTACTGCATATCCTGGGAATTCTAATTCAATAATTTCATTTGCACTTTGTTCTCTCAAGTCCTTGTACATTCCACCCTGAACAATCCCAAATAAAGCTTGAGTATCTGGATTTTTATTAGCATCCTTACACCGTTTTGCCCACCTAGTAGTTCTCTCTAGTGAATTTTTAACATAATCCCAATCACTTGGATAGGGAGCACATTCATCAAAAGCCATTATAATATCAGAACCTAAAGAGTTTTGTATCTCAATAGATTTCTCTGGACTTATAAAATGTTTAGAACCATCAATATGGGACCTAAATTCTACACCTTCCTCAGTTATTTTTCTCAAATCTCCTAGACTAAAAACCTGGAATCCACCACTATCAGTTAATATTGGTCTATCCCAATTCATAAACTTATGTAAGCCCCCTGCTTCTTCAATTAGATCATGTCCTGGTTTTAGGTATAAGTGATAAGTATTGCCTAGGATTATCTGAGCACCTAAATCTTTTAGCTCTTCAGGTGTCATTGTTTTTACTGTAGCTCTAGTACCTACAGGCATAAAAATGGGTGTTTCAATAACTCCATGAGGAGTATGAATCTTACCTAGTCTAGCCTTACAGTCTCTTGCTTCTTTAATCAATTCATATTTGAATGTCATTATATCCTCCTACTAAACTTAAATTCAATTTTGCTATAACAATCTCCATGTGTAAATTTTACTTAATAAACATAGCATCACCAAAGCTAAAGAATCTATATCTCAACTTAATTGCTTCATCATAGGCTCTTAAAACTTTTTCTCTACCTGCTAAAGCACTTACAAGCATTATTAGAGTTGATTCAGGCAAATGAAAATTTGTGATTAGTCTATCTATAATCCTATACTTATATCCTGGATATATAAATATATTAGTCCATCCATTTTTAGCAAGAACCTGACCTTGCTCATTACTAGCTGATTCTAGTGTTCTTACAGATGTAGTACCTACTGCAATAATATTACCCCCTGCTTTTTTTGTATCGTTAATTATTTTTGCAGAGTTTTCATCAATCTCATAATATTCATGATGCATATCATGTTCTTCGATATTTTCAGCTTTTACAGGTCTAAAAGTTCCTAGTCCCACATGAAGTGTGATGTAAACTATACTTACTCCTTTTTCTTCAATTCTTTGTAGTAAGGACTTAGTAAAATGAAGTCCTGCAGTTGGAGCAGCTGCAGATCCTTCCCTCTTCGAGTATACTGTCTGATATCTTTCCTTGTCTTCTAGCTTTTCTCTTATATAGGGTGGCAAAGGCATTTCTCCTAGTTTATCAAGTATATGTTCAAATACACCGTCATATTTAAATTCTATGATTCTTGTACCACCTTCTTGGACTTCTAATATCTGGCCTTCCATTAAGCCTTGACCAAAATCAAATATAGAGCCTGGTTTTGCCTTTTTCCCTGGCTTTACTAATGTTTCCCACCTATTAGAATCTATTCTTTTTAAAAGTAAGAATTCCACACTACTTCCAGTGTATTTTTTATGACCAAATAATCTTGCTGGAATTACTCTTGTATTATTAAGTACTAGACAATCACCCTTATTAAAATTGTTTAATATATCCGAAAACACACCATGTTCTATGTCTCCAGATTTTTTGTCTAAGATTAAAAGTCTAGAGTTTTCTCTATTCTTTATTGGTGTCTGTCCTATTAGTTCTTCAGGTAAATCAAAATAAAAATCCTCTTTTTTCAACGTAACCATCCTTTACTTAACTTTCGCTCCTTCATAGTAATACTCTAAAATTTCATCATATTCATATCCAAGCTCAGCCATTTTTTTAGCTCCCCACTGACTCATGCCTACACCATGTCCCCAACCTTTACCACTAAATACATACTTACCTTCACTATTAACTATGTTGTTTTCTACTCTATTTGTGAGTTCTCTATTATTTATGCCATCTGTTATTGTAAAACCCTTTGATAACAATACAGAATCAAGCTCACTCAATCCCTCAGAAGATAATACGATTGCATTATCTATAGGTTTTTTTTCAATATCTCCAGTTCTCAAATTATATACATAAATATTTTGAGATAAATTAGTTTCTTTTGTTCCGTCATTGATATAAACATCATATAAGTTACTTTTTATGTTTGAGGTTCCAAGTACTTGTCTGATCTTTTCCTTTTCAAATACTTGTTTTCCCATATTGCCACTGATTAATAATTCCTTTACTCTTCCACTATTAAATCTAGAAACAATTGAAATATCTTCTATATACCCTAGATCTAAATCAATCTCTAATAATTTAGTCTCTAATTCATCAGGACTAATTTCAAACTGCCATGAATCATAGGGTGAACCAAAAGAAAAATCATCATCTACACCCCTAAGATAGGGTATAGCTTCACTCCATACATTTTCACTATCTTCAGTATGACCTCCACTTGAAGAATGATAATAAGCATTCACAATTGTATCGCTATACATCAAAACTCTTCCAGAAGTTTCATCTACTGCAGTATTTGTCTTTATAGTTTCCAAATTGTACCCACCATATGCTTGACAATGTGTAGTATCACATAAGTTATATCCTTCATTAATATGCTTATTCATATTTACTAATGCAAAGTTTTTTGATGCTACTGCCTGTGCCTTTAAAGCCTCTATTGGCCATGATGAATAGGCTTCCCTAGGTAAAACTCCATATAGATAATTTTGCATCTCTAGATTGTTGATTGCCAATAGTTCGTCTTCTACTCTTGAAAAAGTTATATAATCTCTATAACTATTGCTCCCTATTGTAACTAATCCTCCATTTTTTGTACTGAGAGATGATAAATAAATTTTATGATTTATATCAAACATTAGCATTATATTATTGTTATCATCCAACAACATAATTCTATTTTTATTGTCTTTAGAAATGTCAAACTGATTATCAGAGTAATCTAAGTACTTCATAGCTTCTTCTTTAGCTATTGCTTCGTCAGTGTAATGTCCGATCCAAATCTCAAAGCTATCTTGATGAAAATAAACAAATGCATCAATACTTAATTTTCTTAAGTTCTCCACTTCATATAATGCATCTTCATATGAATGAAATATTCTATTAGTCATTATATGAAAAGGTCCATAAGTAGCTAAATAAGCATCGTTTGCTTTTTGATAATTATTATATGTATTCATATAATAACCATCAATTAAAACAACTAAATTACTATTACTTAAATCGAATAAATGATAAAATTCCTTACCCCATGTTCCCAACTGAAATCCATCACTAGTCAAATTAACTGTAAATCTTGAAGCAGGATCTAATGCTGACTTAAGAGCAACTTCTAAAAACACATTCTCATATGCAGCTGCTTGATTTGATAGAGCAAAAGACAAAAATAAGGCTAAAATAATCGACAAAATACTTTTTTTCAACTTAATCCCCTCAATTTCGTAAGTTTTAGTCTTCCTTGTACTCTATACCAAAATAATCATAACATCTTTTGGTCAAAACTCTTCCTCTTGGAGTTCTGTTTAAAAAACCCAATTGTAAAAGAAAAGGTTCATAAACATCCTCTATGGTTGTACGCTCCTCACCTGTTGAAGCAGATAAAGTATCTAGCCCCACGGGACCGCCTTCAAAATTATTAATTATAGTCATTATTAATTTTCTATCAACACTATCTAATCCTAAAGGATCTACTTCAAGAAGCTTTAAAGCTTTATCTGCAACATACTTAGTTACATCTCCATTTTCAACCACTTCTGCATAATCCCTTACTCTTTTTAAAAGCCTGTTTGCAATTCTTGGTGTCCCTCTTGATCTTTTGGCAATCTCTTCTGCACCATCATCATCAATCTTAACTCCAAGGATATTAGCTGATCTTATAACTATCTTCTTTAAGCTTTCAATATCATATAAATCAAGCTTACATATAACTCCAAACCTATCTCTTAGTGGTGAAGTTAATAAACCGGCCCTTGTAGTAGCTCCAATGAGAGTAAATTTAGAGATGTCAAGCCTAATTGACCTTGCACTAGGTCCCTTTCCAATTATAATATCAAGTGCATAATCCTCCATAGCTGGATAGAGTATTTCCTCTACACTTCTATTTAATCTATGTATTTCATCTATAAACAAGACATCATTTTCAGATAGGTTTGTTAGTATAGCTGCTAAATCTCCAGCCCTTTCTATTGCGGGACCAGATGTTATTCTAATGTTTACACCCATTTCATTAGAAATAATATTAGCAAGAGTTGTTTTCCCAAGTCCTGGTGGTCCATACAATAGAACATGATCAAGGGGTTCATTTCTTCCCCTTGCAGCTTTAATAAATATATCTAGTTTTTCTTTTACCTTAAATTGTCCTATATATTCATTTAATGTTTTAGGTCTTAAAGATAATTCAACATCTATATCTTCTTCTGTTAAATTCCTAGTTACAATTCTATCATTAATCTCATTCATGTTTGAAAAATCCTCTCTCTATTTTGATAATTTTTTAAGTGCAAGTTTAATTATATCCTCTGTTTTTCTACCATGAGTCTCAAATGAAGATAATGCTCTAAATACTTCGCCTCTTGTATAACCAAGAGAAATTAATGCTATCACGACCTCTTCTGTTTCATCATTAGAAATAGTATTGTTATCAACTTCGTTAATATCAAAATTATTATCTATCTTATCCTTTAATTCCAATATGATTCTTTCTGCAGTTTTCTTTCCTATTCCTGGAGCCTTAGAAAGTGCACTAATATCTTTACTAGCTATTGATGCTTTAATTTTTGACGTAGTTAGTGTTGATAATAATCCAATAGCTCCCTTTGGTCCTATTTTAGTTACAGTAATAAGCAATTTAAACATCTTAATTTCTTCAGCAGTTGTAAATCCATAAAGGTTCATTGCATCCTCTCTTACAATAAAATGTGTAAGTATCTTTCTGTCAATAGTATTTTGACCTATACCCATAATAGAATTTTTAGAAGTATAAACAAGGTATCCAATTCCATTGTTCTCTATAACTATATGATCTTCATTAATTTCTTCAATGTTTCCTTTAATATACTGGAACAAAAAATCACCCCTATTTCATTTTAAACAAATCTCTAAAGTTACCGGAATGTGCATGACAAATAGCGACAGCTAAAGCGTCTGCAACATCGTCTGGTTTTGGTATTTTATCCAGATTTAAAAGTATTTTTACCATTTCCTGAATTTGTCTCTTGTCAGCTCTACCATAGCCTACTACTCCTTGTTTTACTTGAAGAGGAGTATATTCATAAATCTCTATCCCCTTATTAACTGCAGCAAGAACTTGTACTCCTCTTGCTTGTCCAACAGTGATTGCCGTTTTAACATTTTTATTAAAAAATAACTCCTCTATTGCCAAGGCATCTGGTTTAAATTTCTCCATTAAAAGTGAAATCTCATCATATATTATTTTTAGTCTTGTGGGAAAAGAGTACGAATTAGAGGTCTGAACTGCACCATAATCCAATACATTAAATTTATTGCCATTATACTCTATAACCCCATATCCTACTATGGCTATTCCTGGATCTATTCCAAAAACTATCACAAAAAATCAGCTCCATTCATTATATAAACATTATTCGCTATAATTCCTGTAATTCCTTTTGTTATTAGTATGTGTATATTATTTTATAATAGACTTGAAGTAAAGACAACACAAAAAAGAACATATATTCTTTTGCTTTCAAAAAATAAAGTTAGGATTATAATATCAAAATCCTAACTTTATATGGTTTTCTTTTAAATCAGTTAGCTAATATAGTTCTCTAATATACTATCTAATTCCTCTTTACTATTAGTTATGATACCATTTTCTATTTTTTCTTGGTCTACTTGCTTTAACAAGGATAGGGGTGAATCACTAAATATTTTTTCAATTATCCACTCACCATTTTTCCCAACAATGTAAACTGCTATTTTGCCATCCTTTTCTCCAATAATAAAATGATTCTGACAAAGATGATTTCTGTCAATTTTAATCACGATTTTTTCATGAGAAAAACTCTCTATTTCCCACTTTGGATGCATTCCTTTTATATATTCCTCAAATATTTTCTTTGTCATGTTAATCATGTGCTTATCTAATTCTATTTCCTCTACTATCTGATGATCACACTCAGAATAGTAATTTAAATATTCTAGAATAGTGTTTGGTCCTATTGTTGCTTCCTTAATTAATCCAGCTTCGAAGTCATCTTCGTCATCAAAATTCGATTCATCTATTCTTTCGCTATCTGGATTGTCTTTAACATTCACAATTGGTGGTTGTGGTTTCTGGTTCGCATTTCTAAAACCAATATAGTATCCAGAAATTATACCGACTACAGTAACTCCAATTATCAGCGATATAATTGAAGCAAGTGACATTTTTTTCATAAATATCCCTCCCACACTATCTAGTTAGATATTTTTCCCAATATCCATAAAAGTATACATTGCTTAACATAGTGTGGGATATCATTTACTCAGTCTCACAACACAAATTTACTTGCTAGACCATCTTCCATAAGTTTAGCGGCCGCCTAATTTTAAAATACTATAAATTCCCTTACAAAAGCGTTCTCAAAATTGGGTTAGGTCATAAAAAAACCTGCATAATGCAGGTTAATTTTTTACCTCGGCTACTTTGAACCCAGCCTTTTCAATTTTTTCAATAAGCTCATCTACCTCAGTTGTATCAACCCTAACTACTACTTTAAATACGTCCATAACTTTAGCATCTACAACTGCAAAATTTGCAATATTTACATTAGCCTTTCTTATGGTCTCTGTTAGTTTAGCAATTTGTCCTGGAATATCATATAAGTTTATAAGAATTCTAGTACCTTCGTTAAGGCCAAAAATTTCAGAAAAAGCATTGAATATTGAGCTATGAGTTAATATACCTTTAAAATTATTCTCATCATCTAATACTGGTAGAAAAGGAGTTCTAAGTTCATTTAACAAATATGAAGCATTTTCTATAAAGACATTTTCATTTATAGTCTTTACATCTGTATTACATAAATCCTTTACTCTAGTTTCCTTTAAATATTTTTCCTTGTCTGTATACCCCTCTTCAAAATAATGTCTAAAAATAGTTTCTTTCATTAAAATACCATAGAATTCTACCCCATTAAATACTGGCAAGGATAAAAAATCTCCTTTTGTAATTTTATCTAATGCGTCACTTATACTGTCTTCTACTAGAAGCATTACAAGTTTATCTTTAGATAACATATGATTCTTAACGTACATAAAGATTCCCCCTTATTCAACATCTATTAAGAAATTTTAATATAGTTATTCAACAATAAAATGATAAATCCTTCTTCTTGACTATTATTTAATACCCTCCTTATTAGGATTTAATCAACTAAACACTTATTAATTTCACTAGCTATACATACCTAAGACCTTGTCATTTACTGCATACCAAAAGGCCTCTTTATAAATAATTTTCATTTTTTTAATAAGTACATTTACAATAGAAATATATACCTTATCTATTTCTTCTTCATCTAAGTAATGCTTTTCTTCGCTAATATGTATATCATCATATTCAAAATCTATTATTAGCTGCTTGTTTATATAATTATCTAACTCAATTATTTTCTTCTTAATAATTTTATTAGTGAAAGTGTAGACTAAGGATTCAATGTACCTCTCTCTTTTCTCCCTATGATCTATTTCTCCTTTACATCTTTTTTTGATGCCACTAATTGATTTATCAGAAGTACTGAAGTGAAAAAGGTGGATTTTCCTATATATGTCTTCCATATTATATAATTCTAATGCCTTATTCTCTAAGATATTAGTCCATTTCTTATTAGTATAACCATGCTTGTATCCCTCTAAATAGAAGCATAATTCTAGCCTATTAATATCTTCATGTATTATTTCACTTAAGTTGCTAGCAATTGTTTCACAGTCGTCCCTATTCACAAGAACAAACTTAATTTTTCTTTTTATATCATTCTTACTCATATACTTTGGATATATGCTAGATATATTTTCTTCTATGTCATACAAAGCTAGAAGGATATAGATTGAATTTAAATCATTGCTAAATAGAAACTTATCTCTTAAGCCCCTATACATATCTGGTGTTTTAACTGATGAAATTTCCATAAGACAATCCCCTCCCACTAGCAATTATTACCATAAAGATGACTGTTATAACATTTATAATGCACATTTTTGCTTATAGGCAAAAAACACTCTCAATATTATTTATCGACACAAGAGAGTGTTTTTAATATGATTTCTTTCCTATATATCTAAATCCTCTGGCAACTCCCAGTTATGATATACTTCTTGAACATCATCGTTATCTTCAAGAGCATCTATTAGCTTTATCATGTTATTCTTATCTTTTTCTTCCTCAAGCTTTGTTTCATTTTGTGGAATGAAAGTTATATCTGAAGTTGAAAAACTATAGCCAGCTTCTCTTAATGTATCTTTTACTTGTACAAAGCTCTCTGGAGAAGTAATAATCTCAAAATATTCATCTTCTCCACTAAAATCCTCAGCTCCTGCTTCAATAGCCTGGAGCATCAATTCTTCTTCATCAATCTCTTCTGTCTTATCTATAATCAAAAGTCCTTTTCTCTCAAACATCCAAGAGACACAGCCTGTAGAACCTAAATTGCCACCATATTTATCAAATGCATGTCTTACATCAGAAGCTGTACGATTTCTATTGTCAGATAAACATTCAACAAATACAGCAACACCTGCTGGACCATATCCTTCATAGATAATTTCTTCAAAATTAGCTCCGTCTAGATCTCCAGAACCTTTTTTTATTGCTCTTTCAATATTATCATTAGGCATATTTTCTGCTTTTGCCTTTTCAATTGCAGTCTTTAGATTAGTATTATATTCAGGGTCAGGCCCACCTTCTCTAGCTGCTACAGTAATATATCTAGCAAGTTTTGTAAACATCTTTCCTCTTTGAGTATCTGCTTTTCCCTTTTTATGTTTTATAGTAGACCATTTAGAATGTCCTGACATTTTATATCCTCCCTTAATTAATTCTGAAAATATTTTAGCATATTTTAAAGGTTACATCAATCTGTATTTAAAATCTCATGATAATAACCTAATTATTTTGTTATATAAAGCCACATATTACTTTAGCATATAGTTAAGAAAAACAAAAGTCGAACACAAAAATAAGCAAATGATTAAGAACTTCCATCTATTATGAAATAATATCATAAAAGATGGAAGTTCTTCATTATATGGGTGTTAACATTACTTTTCCTTTATCTTGTATACATAAGTGGAAATCTTCTTTTATGCTCACTTTTTTTATACATTAGCTCAATTTTTTCTTTTATACTGTCTTTACCTGCTCCAGTCTTAATATAGCCATCCAAATCATTATAAGTAAATCCCATCTCATTTTCATCAGTTTGTTTCTCCCATAGTCCCGCAGTAGGAGGTTTATTTATAATGACATCAGGAATATTTAAGTATTTTGCTAATTCAAACACTTCTTCTTTTAATAGATCAACAATTGGTAATATATCAATTCCGCTGTCTCCATGTTTTGTAAAATATCCAACTGTAAACTCACTCTTATTACTTGTGCCAGTTACTAAATATCTTTTTATTTGTGCATAATAGTAAAGTGTAGTCATTCTGAATCTAGGTTTTATATTAGATAAAGCTAATATATTCTTTGTACTTTCAAGTTCTTCTAAAAACAGATCATATACCCTACTTAGATCAACACTTTCTGTTTCAAGCCCTAATGCGTGTGCTACTAGCATAGCGTGTTCCTCGTCTTCAGGATTACTGTGGCAAGGCATTATAATACCTAGAGCACCGCTAGGAAATGCTTTTTTAGCTAATGCTGCTACAACAGCTGAATCTACACCTCCACTAAGTCCAAATACTAAACCCTTTGACCCAGATTCTTCTACTCTTTCTCTTAACCATTTAACAATATCTTCACATAGTTTTTCCATATTGCTCATCAGTTTACCTCCAGATAATTACTAAAAACAATATAGCATATTTAAGTAAACTAAGCAAACCTTATTCAAAAATACCTGTACTTAAATATCTTTCTCCATTATCGGGTGCTACAACTACTACTTTTTTTCCTCTTCCTAGTTCTTTAGCCATTTTTATAGCCACAAAAATAGCTGCACCTGAAGATACCCCAAGAAGCAATCCTTCTTCTCTTGCTAGTCTTCTTGTCATGGCAATAGCATCCTCATCTTTTACTCTTTCTATCTCGTCTATTAGTTCCATATCAATAATTTCTGGTATGAATCCAGCCCCTATTCCCTGAATTTTATGAGGATTTGGACTTCCTCCTGATAAGACTGGTGACTTGTCAGGTTCAACTGCAATTATTCTTACATTATTAAGCTTTTCTTTTAAAACTTTGCCAACACCAGTAATTGTACCTCCAGTACCTACACCTGCAACAAATACATCTAAATTTCCCTCTACTTGCTCTAAAATTTCTATACCTGTAGTTTCTAAGTGCTTTGCAGGATTATGTAAATTTTCAAATTGTTGAGGTATAAAATAATTTTCATTTTCACTTGCTAATGCATTTGCTTTATCTATTGCACCCTTCATTCCTCTTTCTCCTAATGTCAAGATTAGCTCAGCGCCATAGGCCTTTAATAAACTTCTTCTTTCCATGGACATAGTATCAGGCATTACTAATATAACCTTATATCCTTTGGAAGCTCCTACCATTGCTAATCCTATACCTGTATTCCCACTTGTAGGTTCAACAATAACATATCCTTCTTTAAGTTTACCCTCTTCTTCTGCCTTTTCTATCATATTTAAGGCTATTCTATCTTTTACACTACCACCCGGGTTAAAGTACTCAAGTTTTACAAATACTTCCGCACTTTTACCATCTACTATTCTATTTAGCTTAACCATTGGTGTCTCCCCAATTAATTTTGCGACATTATCTACAACTTTCATATTTTACCTCCTTAATTCCTAGTATTCCTATATGAATTCAAGTATATTTTCTATTTAAATTTTTGTCAAGTGAATAAGTAACATCTTTTTTAGGAAAAGTATTATTTATATATAAGATTACGCTCACTAAAAAAAATATTCTAGGTGATTTCATGAGAATAGTGAAAAATAAAGTTAAATTTTTACTAATGGGATTAATAATTGGATTAGTAAATGGTCTTTTTGGATCTGGAGGTGGAACAATTGCTGTCCCAGCTTTAGTTTTATTTTTTGGTTTATCCCAACATAAAGCTCATGCTACCGCTATTAGCATAATATTCCCATTATCTTTTTTCAGTTCTTTTTTATATTTAAGACACGGTGTCTTAAATATAAAAATTGCCCTAATTGTAGCTATGGGAGGAATTATAGGAAGTTATATTGGTGCTAAAAGCTTAAAGAAAATCCCTTGTAATACTCTCAGAAAATTATTCGGAATCTTTATGATAATAGCTGCAATAAGGATGGTTATGATATGAAATTATTTTTTATAGGTTTATTATCAGGAGTAATAAGCGGAATGGGCATTGGAGGAGGAACAATTTTGATTCCTGGGCTAATTATTTTTTCCAATCTTAATCAGCACCAAGCTCAGGGAGTTAACCTACTTGTCTTTATACCAATAGCAATAGTGGCTTTAATAACACATTTTAGAGAAAAGAACATAAGTTTAAAAATTGCTAGCCCAATAATACTTACTGGATTATTGGGAGCATTTGCTGGGTCAACCATAGCTATGAAAATGACGCCTTCACTATTAAGAAAAATATTTGCAACCTTTTTATTTGCCATGGGAATCTATGAAATCTTTAACAGAAAAAAAGACAATAAAAATGGTCCCTATGACTAGTGACCATTTCTAACCTAACTCTACTAATACACATATATTATATTCAATTTTAAAACCTAATCTTTCTGCTTCTATTACAACATCTTCATTAGCAGCACCTGGTTGACACCACAAATATTCTACTCCAATTTCCTTTGCTATAGGAAGAACCTCCAATATGGATCTTGGAGGAATAATAAAATTAACAACATCTGGCTTTTTAGGAAGATCTTTCAATGACCCATAACATCTCTCGCCTTCAATTTCCTCACAATTTGGATTTATGGGGTAGGCTTCGTAACCATGCTCTTTTAACTTTTTCCATACCTTATATCCATATTTCTCTTTTTTTGCTGTAGCTCCAACAACAGCCCAGACTTTTTTGTCTAACATAGATTGTTTTAGTTTTTCATTATTTTTCACTAAATCCCCTCCTGATAGTATATATTTACCCTAAGAAGTTAGTTCTACTACAAATATTAGTTTATTTAATAATCTTATTATCTTTTACTGAGTAATATTCTTCACTGAGTTCTTCATATGTCATCCTTGAACTTGTAAGTTCTATAATTAGGTCTATTAAAACATTCACATTTTCTGTTTCACATAAAATAATAAAATTTACTGCATCGTCATAAATTACATGGCTAATTACATATTCAAGCCTCAATAGCTCATTCTCTACTTTCCCATAAAGAGTATAATCAATCCTAACCTTAATCTGTTTAAATAAAACCTTATCTACAACCAGACCTGCAGTTAGCCCAATTTTTGCCCCTTTAGTATATGCTCTTACTAAACCGCCTGCACCTAGTTTTGTACCTCCAAAATACCTTGTAACTACTACTACTACATTTCTAAAATCCTCTTTTTTTATTACTTCTAAAACAGGAATACCAGCCGTTCCACTAGGTTCTCCATCATCACTATATCTTTGTATATTGTTAGTCTCTCCATATACATATGCATAAACATTGTGGGTAGCATCGTTATGATTTGATTTGATTTCATGAATAAAAGCTATGGCTTCATCCTCGCATGAAATAGGTTTAGCATAACCAATGAATTTTGATTTACTTATGATAAACTCATCACTTCCAAAACTATGTATTGTTCTATATTTTGTAAGCATCTCATACCTCTCCCCTAATTTATAGTTAAATTATATCTTCATATTTAAAAAAATAAAGGGTAGATAATCTACCCTTTTACTAAGCTGACTTCTTTTTCTTTCAACTTTAAAAACTTCCTATAAGAAAGGCTTACTAAAGACTTATCTTGACTATATGTTATCATATCGATAGCTTCATCAATGTTATAAAAGCCTGCTTCAAATACTCCTGATTCTTTGTTTACAACAAAATTAATGTCTTTAGCTTCCATAATGAACCAAGTAATTTCATTACATACGGGTTGTTGTCTAGAAAAAGAATAAAATTCGTAACTAGTTTCCCCAGCTGTAGATATAATCTCCACATCAAGCCCTGCCTCATCATTGACACGTTCCATTGCTGTCTCAGAAGCTAAGAAACCATTACGAATTTTACCTTTTGGTAGAACCCATTCATTTTTTTCATTTTTCATAATGAATACCTTTTCATCGCGAAAAACAACACCACCTGCGCAACTTCTAAAAATCATGGTGAACTCCTCCCCTCTTCTTATTATATTAATGATACACCAAGTCTTAAATAATTTCAATACTTTTAAAATAATTCATGTTAGATTTGTTTAACTAGTATTACTTATAATATAACTATAATCATGACCATATATCCATAATAAATAAAATTTGTGTCTTCCTAACATAAAATACCTTGTATTGGCTACCTTCATTCTTATTTACTATGCACTAAGTAGCTTTCTAAATTCTTAGTATTTGCATTAATATAAAAGCATTGGTTAATAAAGCTTCTTTGTTAGTTATAAAAAATAAATAATAATCGATTAGTTAGTATCCTTTTCAATTATAAATCTCTTATATTTTTCATAATCTATAGAATCTAATATTGTAGAAATAGAAGTTCCATTATCCTTATATTCAAAGTCTGTGACTTTTGTTTTGTCAAATAAATAACTGGATAAATTACCCTCTGAATATGGTACTAGTAACTTCACTTTGTAGAATTTTTGAGGTAAATTCTCTTGTATCATTTGGAGCATTAGGTCCATATTGTATCCACTTTTAGCAGATACCTTAATCATTGGTCCATATATATCTCCAATTACTTCACTCTCTGCAATATCGGCCTTATTTAAGATTGTTATTATCGGCTTATCTAAAACATCCAAATCTTTTAGTATGTTGAGGGTAGTTTTTGTCTGAATATCAATATTCTTATTTGTCATATCTACAACATGTAATAGCAAGTCAGCATACTTTACTTCTTCAAGTGTGCCTTTAAAAGCTTCTATCAGCTTGGTAGGAAGCTGGCTAACAAAACCAACTGTATCAGTTACTAAAAACCCTTGACCATTTGGAAGTACACTTTTTCTTAGAGTAGTATCTAATGTAGCAAATAGCATGTCTTTCACAAACACTTCTTTATCTTCACTATATTCTTCATCCAGCTTGATAAGGCTATTCATCAGAGTGGATTTTCCTGCATTAGTATAACCAACTAAGGCAACTATTGGTATTTCCGACTCATTCCTTTTCTTTCTTTTAATCATTCTTACGCTTTCTATTTCTTTTAATTCCTTTTCAATATCAGTTATACGTCGAGAAATATGTCTTCTGTCAGTCTCAAGCTTTTGCTCTCCTGGTCCTCTTGTTCCAATACCTCCACCAGTTCTAGATAGTTGCTTTCCTAATCCGATTAATCTGGGCAGCAAATACTTAAGTTGTGCTAACTCAACTTGAAGTCTCCCTTCTTTACTTGTAGCTCTTTTAGCAAATATATCTAATATTAAGTTGGTCCTGTCAATTATTTTCCTGTCTAAAACTCCTTCAAGGTTTCTAATTTGAGCTCCAGTAAGTTCATTATTAAACACAACTGTATCAATGTCTAATTCATCACAGCTTAAAGCAATTTCTTCAGCTTTTCCCTTTCCAATAAAAAATGTTGCATCTATTCTATCCTTATTTTGTACTACTTCACTTATTACAGTTCCACCTGCTGCATATACTAATTCAACGAGCTCATTCATTGAACTTTCAATATCGATATCAGTTTTTTTGTCTAAATTCACTCCAACAACAAGTACCTTCTCTTGCTTATCCGTATCTTGACTATCGTACATTTTTTCACCTCATAAGAGTATTTTTGCTCTTTGACAGTTTCTATTATATATAATTACATTAATATAATTCAAGATTTATAAAAAATATATACACTTTTAGTCAATAATGTTTGGAACCTCATCTTCTGGAATATGTACATAGCTCTCTGGTACATCTCCTA
>JBBAFY010000050.1:0-19199 GCA_041655135.1 Tissierellales bacterium | reverse complement strand
AATACATTTGCCATATTAATAGTAGCCTCAAGGAAGAATTCATTTTCTTTAGACATTTTTTCGCATATAACTTTTATTTTGTTATCATCATCTATAAATTCAGAAACCTTCATATTATCATCATTAATTATCTTTTCAATATGCTTTCCAACAAATTCTACAATATCATCATTTAATTGGCTCTCAACTTCTGACAAAACTGGCATTTGTAAATTGCTATCTAGTATATGTACAACAATTTTTTTGATGTATATATTTTCTACAGACACTATATCATACCTTTCAAGTTATATTTTTTATGCTAATTTTTTTCTAAGAAAGACTAGGTTTCTTATTCCTAATAAAAACGCACTACAAGAGGAATAAAACTACTCATTTATTCAAAATTCTTAGGTAGGGGTATGTCAGGGGTAAAACATGAAAAAGGCTCCCAGATTAACCTCTGGAAGCCTGCATTTCTCTATGGTGCATCTTCAGGGACTCGAACCCTGGGCCCACTGATTAAGAGTCAGTTGCTCTACCAACTGAGCTAAAGATGCATTTTGGACTACAAAAGCAATTATACTCCTATTTTTCTGTTTTGTCTATAGTTAAATTAAATTTCTCTTAGTGCTAATTTTACACTATATTGCAGAATTGTTCTATAGTTTCAAAAATCAACCACTCTATAGAGTGGTTGATTTCAAAATTCATTTGTCTAATATTTTATAGCATTAAGGCCTGGATACAGTAAAAATAAAAGTACAGTCAAAATCAGAAATATTGGACCGAAAACCATAATTGAAGAAATTATCAAGGCTACTATGTCCTTTATCCCAAAATTATCATTCACTTTATTTTGCGCATCCCATTCTGCTTTAGGATCATAGTTACTTAATTCCAAACTATCTTGTGATAAATCATCAGAATACCCATGATTATATTGTTCAGAATTACTCTTCTCCTTAAGCCAATTTAAAGCGCGATCTATCTTTTTTTGTAGTATCATAATGTATCAAAGCCTTTCTATTATTCATCTTATGCGTTTAACTTATGGTGACATGCTACGAAATGATCTGGTCTAGCTTCTTCCCACTCTGGTACAACTTTTTTACATATATCTGTAGCATATTTACATCTAGTGTGGAATTTACATCCTGATGGTGGCCTAATTGGACTCGGAATGTCACCTTCAAGGATTTCAATTTTCTTCTTAGTTTCAACATCAGTCGTAGGTATAGCAGAAAGCAAAGCTTCTGTATAAGGATGTAGAGGATGTGCAAATAGTTCAGCAGTGTTAGCTAGCTCTACTATGTTTCCTAAATACATAACACCTACTCTATCACTAATGTATTTAATAACACTTAAGTCATGTGATATAAACAAGTAAGTTAATTCTTCTTTCTCTTTTAAGTCTAATAATAGGTTTATTATCTGTGACTGAATAGATACGTCTAGTGCAGATACAGCCTCATCACATACTATAAATTTAGGTTGTAATGCTACGGAACGTGCTATTCCTATACGTTGTCTTTGCCCACCTGAGAATTGATGTGGATAACGGTGGATAAAATATGGTGCAAGTCCGCATTTTTCCATAGATTCTATTATATAGTCTTGAATCTTTACATCAGTCTTAGAAAACATCTTATGAGCAAATAAGCCTTCAGATATAATTTGGCCAACTGTCAATCTAGGATTCAGTGAAGAATATGGGTCTTGGAAGATTAGCTGTAGGTCCTTACGTAAAATCCTCATTTCCTCTTCGTTTAACCTAGTAAGATTAATACCCTTATCTCTATAAGCTTGGTATTTTTCAAATTCTGGATGCTGGCTATATTCATTTGCTGTCTTTTCAATCTCTGCCCTAATATTTTCTAGTTCTCTTTCAATTTTCGAAAGCTCGATTTCTTTGATTTCAATTTTACTCACTTCATTTGCTATATCACTCTTAACTTCTGAATCGCTTTTTCCTTTTTCCTTTAATTGCGACTTAGTACCTTCTAGCTTAACTTGCTCTTCATTAATTTGATTCCTAAGCTTTCTAGCTTTGATGCTTGTTTCATATTCCTTAACTAAAACCTTTGATATAGGCTCTAAATCTTCAACTACCATAAAGCCACCAATTAATTGTACTATGTCAAGAAATAGACTTCTAGCTTCCTTTTCAGCTATACGATGTTTTTCTATAGCTACATACCTCTCATCGCCTTCAGGTAGCTTTTCATATTCTTTACGAGCAACTTCCTCTTTTTCTCTTAGTTCGTTTAATTTACGACGCTCTGATACTAAATTATCCAATATATTAAGCACATACACTGGTGCTATGTCATCAAGGTCTCTACCATAGTACATGGTACGTCCATCTGTTTGTTGATATAACTGTAATAGGCTACGACCCAAGGTAGATTTACCACAACCACTTTCACCAACTAAGCCTAATGTTTCTCCTTCATATATATTTATAGAAACATCATCATTAGCCCTTACATACAATTGCTCTTTTTGCAAAAATGAAGATTTCTTAACTGGGAAGTATTGTTTTAGATTTTCGACTTTAAGCAGTATTTTTTTTTCTTTTTCATTATTAGCCATTGGATCTCACCCCTTTCTCTGGATAGAAGCAACGGATTTGATGCCCATTTTCTATAGTATTGAGTTCTGGTTCTTCATTTTGGCATTTATCTGTTGCATATTTACATCTAGGAGCAAACTTGCAGCCTATTGGCAAATCCAAAGGATGTGGTACTGCACCTGGGATAGCTTCTAAGCGCACTCCTGTAGGTGTATCCAATCTTGGTATAGAAACCATCAAGCCCTCAGTATATGGGTGAGAGTAAAGCCCGTCTTTACCAAATATAGTTTTGACTGGAGCCTTTTCAACTACCTGGCCACAATACATAACTGCTACATCGTCTGCCATTTCATTTATAACTCCAAGGTCATGAGTAATAAATAAAATAGAAGTTCCGATTTTAGCCTTTAATTCATTCATTAGCTTCAATATCTGTGCTTGTATAGTAACGTCCAATGCTGTTGTAGGCTCATCTGCTATTAGTAGCTTTGGTATACAAGCAAGTGCCATAGCTATCATAACACGCTGTCTCATACCACCAGATAGCTGATGTGGATATTGTTTTGCAACAGCCTCAGGATTTGGTATCTTAACAAGTGATAACATTTCTATTACCTTTTGAGCAGCTTCCTTCTTATTCATTGCCTGGTGAATTATAAATGGTTCTGAAACCTGTCTCTCTACTGTAAATACAGGATTTAGCGAAGTCATAGGCTCTTGGAAAATTACTGAAATATCATTTCCTCTGATTTTGGATATCTCTTTAATAGATTGATTAGAAAGACTTTTTCCGTTAAAATTAATCTCGCCTTTGTGTATATAACCATTTCCATCTAAAAGCTTAATAATACTCATTGCAGAAACGCTCTTACCACTTCCACTCTCTCCAACGATGCCAAGGGTTTTACCAGCTTCGACAGAATAGGATACACCGTTTACTGCTTTTACTGTTCCTCTTTTTGTTTCAAAATAGGTATGCAGATCTTTAATTTCTAATAGTGCCATCTACTCTTCCCCCCTTAACGTTCTTGAGATTTTGGGTCAATTGCATCACGCAAACCATCACCTACTAGGTTAATACAAATAACGCATACACCTAGTACAATGGAAGCATATACCCATCTCCACCAGTAATTTTGGATAACGATACTATTATTAGCTCCGAAAAGCATATTTCCCCAAGTTGGATGTGGTGCCTGAACACCAAAGCCTAGGTATGATAAACTTGATTCTGTTAACATACTTGTTGCAAAGGATAGAGTTGCAGATACAAGTATGATTGAAATAACATTTGGTAATATATGCCTAAATATAATACTCATTCTCTTTACACCTACAGATCTTGCAGCTATTACGTATTCTTGCTCACGAACTGAAAGAACCTGTGCACGAACTAGTCTTTGTAACCCTGTCCAGGATAATAGTCCTAGAATAACCATTATGAGCACAATTCTTTGAGTTGATGACAATGAGTTTCCTATTAATGCTGACAATATCATTGCAAATGGTAAGAATGGTAAGGCTGCTACTACCTCTGATACTCTCTGTAAAACTATATCTACTTTTCCACCTAAGAAGCCTGACAAAGCACCTACTACTACTCCTATAAAAACAGAAATAATTACTGCAACTGCTCCTATGGTCATTGACATACGACCACCATTTAATAATCTAGTAAATATATCTCTACCTAAGTCATCAGTACCGAACAAGTAACCCTTTAAACCCCAAGTAAGGAGTTCACCATCTTCAGTAACTGCATAATTTTGATAGTATCCTGTATATATATCCGCTATGTTAGCATTTATAACTGATTCTGGAACTGTTGATTGCTTGTAAACATTTGAACCCCAAGCTACTACATTTCCTTTTTCAGTTAAAGCTGTATAGTGGTATCTTCCGCCATATATAGCTGTTATTTTTTCTGATGTTTCAGCTATGTTTCCTTCTCCTTTTTGAGATACATTACCCCAAATAAATACTTTACCTTCGTCATTTAATGCAGCTACTGTAGAAGCTGTAGCCGCTATATCTACTACATTACCCATGTTCTCTGGTATTGTAGAATAGCTGTTGTTTTGAGTTCCAAGATATACCACATTTCCATCAAAAGTTAAACCAAGCATGGCATCAGCAGTAACCGCCAGTTTTTGTAATTGTCCTTGGTATTGGTGGTATGGATAATAATCATTGTTCATTTGATTACCAAAGTAAATACTCTTTCCATCCTCTGTTAACACAAGAGAACACTGATAACCTGCATATACATCTTTTATGTTATTAAGTTGCCTTACTTCTATTGGTACATTAGATTGTTGTTGACGATTACTACCCCAAGAATAAACCTGTCCTTGATCATTTAATACAACAATATGGTCAAAGCCTGTAGCTACTCTAACAACATTTCCCATATTGATAAGATTATTTGATTCATCTCTAGGTAGGTTTTTTACATCTATAACGCTACTTACTCTCGTCTTTCCCCAAATATGAAACTTCCCGTCTGTTGATGCTGCTACAGAAAAACTTGGTCCTACTGCTATATCTGATACTTTACCATTTAATGATTCTGGGAATTTCATAAGATCCATTCCAGGTGCTATATGAATTTGAGATGTCTCAGAAAATGATAAGTCAATTGGTTTAATTAATGGACCTACCATAACTGTTAAAAAGATCAATAGAAATACGATGAGACCAGTCATAGCAACTTTATTGCTTTTAAAAGTTTTTAAAATTGTTCGCCAAGGACTCTGTACTTGCTCCTCTTCCATTAAGGACAATTGCTCTTTGTTCCCAAAAAGGTTTGAAAAGAGGAGGGTAATGAAGCTTTTCTTATTTTTATTGTCTTTCTTCTTATCATAGATTTGTTTCTCAGTCATTATATTTACCCCCTCTTATTTATTTACTCTAACACGTGGATCTACTAGCCCGTAGCTAAGGTCTGATACCAAGTTACCTAATAATGCAATTACTACATATAATAATTGAATTGCCATAACTACGTCATAGTCCATATCATTTAATGATTGTATTAGTAGTTTACCTAATCCATTTAGGTTAAACATTCTTTCAGTAATTAGTGAACCATAAAATATACTCATAAACCAGCCTATTATTAAGGTTACCACTGGAAGAAGGGCATTTCTCCATGCATGTGATAATATTACTACTTTTTCCTTTAGACCTTTTGCTCTAGCTGTCTTAATATAATCCATACTTAGAGCATCTGCCATTGCTGCACGTACATATCTTGTAAGTCCAGCTAGTGCACCAATAGTCATAACCAATAAAGGTAATGCCAAGTGCCACATGGTGTCTTTGAATGCTTCCCATCCCGTCCCTTTGAAATTAGGGGTATTCATACCACTTACTGGGAACCAACCTAATCTTACTGAAAATGCATAGATGAATAATAACGCAAATATAAAAACTGGAATACTATGACCTACAATAGTCATAACCTGTACTATTTTATCAAAAGTTGAATTTTTCTTTACTGCAGTATATATTCCTAGAGGTATGGTTAATCCCAGCCCTATTATTACTGCAAATATATTGATAAAAATAGTAGTTTTTAGAGGTTGTGTTACAACCTTAGTTACAGGAACTTTGTGCACTTTTGATTGTCCTAAGTCTCCTGATAATAAGCCCTTTGCCCATCTGCCATATCTAACAACAGCAGGATCATCTAACCCTAGTCTTGCCCTTGCTTGTTCGTAGGCAAGTTGATACTCATCAGGCTTTAGAGTCTCTCTTAAACCTTCTACTTCTGATCTAGCAGGGTCCCCAGGAATCATATTATATAAGGAGAACAGAATAACAGACATGATTGAAAATACAAAAAGCATATATAAAATTCTTTTAAGAGTGTATTTTATCATTATATTACCTGCCTTATTCAAAATTTATTGTATTTTGCTAACAATATTATAGTAATTAATTATGAATTCTCATATTAGTGTAATAAAGTGATTACATTTTCGAAATATTTATGTTTAATGTAGAAATAGGGTATATACATACCCTATTTCTAATTTGTTGATTATTTAAATATTTAATTTTTAGATTTGATTATTCAGTTACATATGAGTAAAGAAGCGCTTTATCTACACGAATAAGTGGATTCTTTTGGTAATCTTGTAATTTTTCGTTATAGAAGTCATGATATAAGTTTGAATATAGTGGTACGTCAGGTAATAATTCGTTCCATCTAACTACGAAATCAACAAACTTAGATTTGAATCCTTCTTTATCAGTTGCTTCTGTTAGAACCATTGATTTAGCTAGTTCTTCTAGTTTTTCATCAAATAAGAAGTTAGTGTTGTATCCAGCTTTAATCATTTCAGGATCTGTTGAATATGTTGTAGATAAGTCATAAACTGGTGTATAGTTTGATGCTAAGTTGTACATACCATAAGTAGGAACACCATATTTAGCATCAACTGAACTATCACGATACATATAGTTTAATAACTCTGGGAATGTCATAACAGTTTGGTTAATTTGCATACCAGCTGCAGCTACATCTGGGTTTTCTTGTAGTTTAACTACTAGTAAGTCAGATACAGCATTTGCTTCTGAAGAAGACCATTCAATAACAAGTGGTAATAAAGAACCATCTTCCATTTTTCTATGACGGATTCCACTTTCGTATTTGTTTCCATCTGCGTCTAATGTAAAGCCAGCTTTTTCAAGAAGAGCAACAGCTTTATCAAGACCGTATGCATATTGGTTTAATTTTTCATTTAATACTGTTTTATTTTCTTGGTAGAACCACATTGATTCTCCATAAGGTCCATTAACTACAGTACCAAAACCGCCTGTAAATGCTTTAGCAAAGTCATTTCTATCTAGTAGGTGAGCTATAGCTTGACGAACTTCAACGAATTGAGTTGGTCCGAAGTCACATTGGAATACTAGCTTACCATATCCAGCACGTGGGTATGAAGTATAAGCGAATCCACCTTTGTCTATAAGGTCAAGACCTGCATTTATTTCGTCTCCACTTGCCATTTGAGTTAATAGATCTACTTGACCTGTTGCTAACTCATCTAGAGAAGTTTCTTGGTTAACTTTCTTATAAATGATTGTTTCAATTTTTGGTTTTTGACCAGTATAATCCCCAACATACTTGTCATTTACTTCCATTACAACTACTTTAGCTGCTGTATCAAAAGATACTAGTTTGTAAGCTCCTGTTGCTGGCCAATCAGTTACTCCGTATCTAGCTACATTCCATCTTTCTTGGAAAGCTTCTGTAGTGAAGTTGTCTGAGAAGTAGCAACCTTCGCCATCATCTTTTATTGTAACTGTTTCGTCAGACCAATAAGATAATTTATGAGGTGCAACACTTACCATAGGTAACTCATAGAAGTATGGAAGTCTTTCTGGGTTAATAGTTACTGAGAAAGTCATATCATCAAGTAATCTAACACCAGAGAATTCTTTTGTTTCGCCTTTATTAAACTCACTATATCCTAGCAAGTCATAACCATAACTAGCTTTCGCGCCAGCATCTTGAACTTGTTTTGAAGACCAAAGCATGATTCCTGTTACATAGTCAAAAGCAGTGATTGGGCTTCCGTCAGCATATACTAGACCATCATTAATAGCCCAAGTATAAGTTTTAGAACCGTCTTCGTTTTCTTTAACATCTACTGATTTAACTACAACGTCATTAACTAAATACTCGCCACCAAAAGTCATATCAACTGTAGCATAACCCATAATGAAGTTATATACATCATAGTCAGCTGCGTTGTTTGTCCAGTATGGTAACCAGTCACCTGATAATTCAGTAGTGTTACCAATTGTTATTTGACCCATAGGCTCTGCTGGAGCTTGTGGACCAGTTGGATCTTGAGTATCAACTGGATCTTGAGTATCAACTGGTGGTGTATCTACCGGTGTCTCTTTTGGAGTACAGCCAATTAAAAATGCTGAAAGTGCTAATGTTAGCGCTAATAATAAAACTAAACTTTTCTTCATCATTCTTTTTTCTTCCCCCTTAATTGATTATTTATTTATTTTAAAAGTAGATATGGTAATTCATATCTCTCTTAAAAACTGTATTATGTTGAATATTATGACCAGAAAAACATCCTAAGTTTGTCTTATCTTAAGTATGATTATAACTTAGTCAATTACTATATAAGACAAGTCTAGGCTAGAATAATAATATCTGTCTAATAATATTCATGTGAACCTGATTTTATGTTATCTATTAAAAGGCATCAAAGCTTATTTGTGATTAGCTTTTCTATATTCTAATATATAATTCAGAAAAATTCAACTAATTTTTTAGTACTTTCTAGTGCCTTGTCCTACAATCGTGTATTTTATAATGTTTAGTCCTGTAATATATTTGTAATAAAAGAAGTAATAATAATAAACTTCTAAGTTTTGTCTACAGTCTAACATGTAAAATATACTCCTAGTTCATTTAAAGATAACTCTATAATATAATACTTTTATTGAATAGTCAATCAATTCTGTCATATTACAGTTTTATGTAATTTTTGTTACGTTTTGTTAACAATTATAGTTCTCTCTTAGTATACTCATCAGTATCTCATCGTAGTATCTACCATTTCTAAAGATTGATTGCTTTAACCTTCCTTCTTCAACAAAACCATTCTTTTTATATGAACGAATAGCTCTCTCATTAAAAGAAAAAACAGATAGTTGGATTCTATTGATGTTCATTTGGCTAAATATGAAATCAATTAATAGTCTCATGGCTTCTGTCCCGTAGCCTTTATCTCTAAAATCCTTGTCTCCAATATATATACCTACTGTGACTACCCTATTTTTCCAATCAATCTTATTTATTCCACAACCTCCTATATATAAACTGGTTTCTATATCTTCTATGGAAAAATTATATGTGTCCTGCATGCTTATTTGACTCTTAAACCATTCCCTTTCTCTCTCTAATGTCATAGGGTATGGAATTCCAGGACTTAAATTCAATAGGACCTCTGGGTCGCACATATATTCATATGCAGGCTCCACATCTTCCATTTTTAAGCCTCTAAGCCTTACTCTTTTCCCAAATAACATTCTATCTCCCCCATTTAATAAAACCTATCTTCAAAACTTTTTTTAGTTCTTTTATTCTCCTTGACTCCATTTCTTAATAGCTTCACTACATTGCTTACATAGTTCAAAGCTTTTGAGTAATCATAACTGACTTCATATATATAATACTCTAATATAGATATATTAAGTGATGCAAGTAAATAAACATATAATTTAATTTCTATGTCGCTGTCTAAACTTTTATTATCAATGCCCTTTATTATTAGTTCTTCATAGACATTTCTAAAGATCCATGTATCTGTTAATGTTTCTCTCTTTAATTTAACGAGACTACTTCTATTATAATCTAAGATTAAGCTAGCTTGCTTTGGTAGCTCTCTTGCAAAATTAATCTCTCTCAAAAAAACTTCATCTATTGCTTCAAAAAAGTCAAAGTTACTTTGATTATTAAGGGTATCGACAAAATATGATTTCTTTTTTTCTTGAGCTTCTTCAATTATGTACTCATACAAATCCTTTTTATCTTCAAAATATTGATAAAAGCTACCTTTTGCTATTTCCGCATTTTCTACTATCCTGTTAATACTTGCATTTTCATAGGTGTATTCCATAAATTCATCAATGCTCACTTTAATAATTTTGTCTGTTTTATCCTTAGTCAAATTAAAAAATGTACTTTTTGGCACTTAAACTCCCCCTTCTTAAAAATTGTTTGTGACTCTATAGTCATAGTTAATTATAATATACAATTCGTTTTATTGCTAATTTTATAATAAATAAAAAAACTTCATATAATCTCTACATGAAGTTTTTTAGAAAAATTATTGTTCTATTCTATTTAGGAAAAAAATAGCTAGTGTCCCAGGGCCTGAATGAGCCCCTACAGAACATCCTACATCTCTAATGACAAAATCCTTGCAGTTAAACTTTTCTTCCATCATTTCCTTGGCTCTAGTGGCTATTTCTATATCATCTCCATGGGTAAGCCCTATGGTCTGCTTATCTAAATCCTTTCCTCTTTCCTCAATTATTTCCATCATTCTTTTTAAAACCTTATTTCTACCTCTAGTTTTCTCTAAGGGTACTAGTCTTCCATCTACTACATGTAATATTGGTTTAATGTTTAATAGAGTGCCTATAACTGCTGCAGTTCTGCTTACTCTACCTCCCCTAAAGAGATATTCCAAGTCATCAACTGTAAATATATGCTCCATATGCTTTGCATTAAACTCTGTAGCTTTAACTATCTCTTCCTTTGTAGAGCCTTTTTCAGCCATTTTAGCTGCTTTTAGAACAACTAAACCGAAGCCTCCTGAGGCACATTTAGTATCTATTATAGTGATATCGAAATCTGGGTATTCTTCTAACACTTCTTCCTTTGCTATTGCAGCTGATTGGTATGTACCTGATAATTCAGATGAAAATCCTATGTAAACACAGGGTTCATTATTTTTAGCACATTCTACAAATTTTTCTTTGAATGCTTGAGGGGCTACCTGTGATGTCGTATAAACCTTTCCTGCCCTCATGTTATGGTAAAGCTCTTTAGGGTCTATTGTTTCTCCATCCTTATACTCTATATCTCCTAAAAGAACTGATAATGGTAGTACATCTATCCTAAACTGTCTAGTTAGTTCAGATGACAAGTCACTTGCACTATCTGTAATTATTCTAGTTCTCATATTATCCTCCTCTATATAATAATAATTTATGTTTTCATTATAATATACTTGACTCTTTCTGTAAATGCAAACCACAATCTCGCCTCTATCTACAGAATAAATTTTGGGTTTTATGAATATATCTTTAGTTTAGCAAATAGATTATAATATGGAATACTGTACCCTGTCTAAAACTATACGAGGGGTGATATCATGGCTAAAATCTTTTTCATAAGAAGAAAGGCATTGTATAGCATTATTGCCATTGTTGTATCTATTGTAGCAATCTTAATAATTTTATCAATGCTTTAAACAGATACATATTACAGGAACATGAGAAAAGCCCTAGCTTAATGCAAGGGCTTAGGTTTTACGTGATTATCTATTGTTTTTCGCATTATTGTTTGGCTCTTTATCTTTATTTTTATTACTGTTGTCATTATTACTCTTATCTTGATTTTTATCCTCATTTTTGTCTTTTAACCTATTATTTGACTTATTGTTATTGTTTTCTCTATCATTCTTATCCTTAATATTCTCTTTGTCTTTTACTTTTTCATCCTTCTTATTTTCTTTTTCATCATTTTTCTTGTTTTTCTTTTCTTGCTTTTCTCTTTCTTTATTTGCTTTTTCTTCCTCTTTCTCGTTTTTCTCTCTTTCTTTATTTGCCTTCTCTTCTTTCTTCTTCTCTTCTTTTCTTAGCTTACTGTTATTTTTATCTAATTCTTTTTTCTCTTTTTCTAATTCTTTCTTTTCTTTTTCTAGTTTTTTCGCTTCATTTTCTATTCTTTTTTCTTCCTTCTTTTCTTCTTCTTTGTTTTCTTTTATAATACTCATTATTTCCTTAATAGATTTATCTTTAATATCATCAGGGTTTATTTGACTATTATCGACTGTGGCTTTTTCGATAAGCTTTGCCCTTCCAGGAGATATACTGTCTTTTTTTGCATTTTCATATGATTCCTTGTCGCTTTTTATAACTAAAACTTCGGCTTCAAATGACGAGTCCTTTATATGAGAATCTATTTCTTCTAATATTTTCTCATCATTAACTTGATTATTATTTTCTGTTATAGTTACTAGTACTGCATTTTCTCTGTTTTCATTAATATAATTTTCCTTGACAGCACTATCTATGATTTTATTTACTACTATTTCAATAGGTTTATTTTTATAGTCTTTAACATGTACTAATATAGTTTCCCCATCATCATTAAGACCTCTCACACCTATTACTCTTTTATAAAGATTGTATGAAAGCTCAACACTTGGATTTATGTCTACATCTACGTATCCATAAACAGTATTATATCCAAATATACCATATCCACCTGTTAAAAATAATATGATTGCAGCTGCTATTGAAGTAACTCTTTTATAGATTGTAGCCTTATGAATAGAATTATTATTAACTTCTATTTCTTGTCCAATTTCTGCTGGTTTTAAATAGTTTTTTATTTCTAAGAACTGACCATCACCAGTCATTAATATAAGTCCATCTTTACTTTTTTCCATTACTATTCCTCGCATAAGTTCACCTCCAGTTTGTATATTCTTTTAGATATGGATAATCACCCTTCATCACTATTATCAGTGATATTATATATATTCGACCTCTTTCAAGTTTTTTTCGGTGTATCCCACTTGCATTTTCAATTTCTTTTATAGGTAATCTTTTTTTTGCAAATAGTACATTAAAAAGTTCTTCCCTATCTATTATTAATTTGGCTACATCCTTGTAAAGACATCTAAGCTTATCTTGCTTTGGGGATACTTTTACTAAATCAGAAAATTCAATTTCCCAATCGCTAAGCTCCTTTTTGTATTGTAAAATTTCCAGCTTTCTAGCTTCGTTTGCCCTATCCTTTTCATATTCCTCTATTGCCCTTACTGCCCCAATATCAATAGCGCCTTCATCATCATGCTGATTAATCAACTCTAATGAAATTACATTTCCCTCTTTTTTTGTTTTTCTATAATAATCTATCATCCTCAAATTTATGACATGTTTTGCAAAGCTTAAAAATTTCCCTTTGCTTTTGTCGAAGGAATCAATGGATTCTTTAAATGCTAGCATGCCAATAGTTAACTCATCATCATGACCATACTCTAAGAAACGGCCAGTTCTTTTTTGAATTGTACTTGCTATAAAAGGCTTATATTCTTCAATAAGCTTATTTATTTCGTCTGGATTGTTTTTGGCTTTTTCTGCTCTATCTTCAAGAGATATCTTAAAAAGCATTTGTTCACCTCTTTTCATATGGCATCTATATATATTCGTTAATTTTAAATATTTACTAAGGTAATTAATAGATGCATTAATTACCATTACATTGCATAATTAAATTTCTATTGTGAACTTATTACCCTTGCATACCAATTATACTATAGTTTTTATATTTTTTTTTAAAAAATACTAAATCCTATTTAATTAGGAATTATTTACTAATTATATATTTATATTAAAAATCTAATAATATTATTAATGGAGGTGTTAAAATGATAAAGAAAATATCTCTTGTGCTTTTTTGCTTGTTTTTTACAGTTTCATGTGCTAGACAGCCTATGCGTCCAGATACTAATGAGATGCTTAGAAATCAATCCTCAATAGATGGCATGAATACTGTTAGAAGAATAAGGGCTGAAGTGGATGATCTCAAAATAAGAAATGGTACTAATACTGATTCTGATGTAATAGATAAAGTTGATAGAGGCACATTACTTAATACAATTGGAAAGTCAGACAATTGGTATATAGTAAGAACTAGAAGAAACCAAGTTGGAACAGTTGCCGAAAATGAAGTTGAACCAGTAGTTGATGAAGTTGAAAACACTCCAATTCAGGGCGTAGTAAGACTCACTTCAAATGAACAGCAAATGGTTAACTTGGTTAATCAGGAAAGGCAAAAAGCAAATCTTCAACCACTATCTGTAGATTTAGATGTGTCTAGAGTAGCTAGAATAAAGGCTAAAGACATGATTGACAACAACTATTTTAGCCATAATTCTCCTACCTATGGTAGCCCATTTGACATGTTAAAGAGTCATGGAGTTAAGTATCTGTATGCTGGTGAGAACTTGGCAGGTAATCCTTCTATCCAAGGGGCTCATCAGGCTTTGATGAATTCTCAAGGACATAGAGCAAATATTCTAAACCCTAATTATACTCATATAGGTATTGGAGCTCAAGGTGGTAGTAGATATGGAAATATTATTGTAGAAATGTTTATAAGTAAGCCTAAATAGTAATCCCCCACAACATTGGTAGCTGTACACAAGACAATAAATAGGACTTCCTTTGACCTAGGGTGCTCAGAATGAACATTTTATAAGGCTAGAAAGGTGTATACCTTTCTAGCCTTATTTTAATGAGTTACAGCTGCTTCATCTTGATGATTCTTTTCTTTATTTTCTTTGTGCAGATTCTTAAATGCTACCGATAGCATTAATTTTATACGATTTAGCTGGTTAACTTCGCTAGCACCTGGATCATAATCTATGGCAGCTATATTTGATTCAGGATATGCTCTTCTTAGCTCTTTTATCATACCCTTTCCTGTAATATGATTTGGGAGACAAGCAAAAGGCTGTAAGCACACTATATTAGGTGCTCCTGAATTTATAAGCTCTACCATTTCAGCAGTTAAGAACCAGCCCTCTCCTGTTTGATTGCATAGGGATAGGTGTTTCTCTGCTCCCTCTGCAAGCTCTTCTATAGAAACTGGTGGAGTAAATCTTTTACTGTTGTTTAAGGCCTTCTTCATGTCCGTCCTGTAATACTCTATAGCTCCTATTGATATACCTGCAAACAGTGAGCCCTTATATGTTCCTGATAGCTCTCTATATTTTGTTTTGCTATTAAATGCAGTATATAGGAAAAAGTCTGTTAGATCTGGAACTACTGCCTCTGCGCCTTCTGATTCTAATATTCCTACTATATCATTATTGGCTGTAGGGTGGAATTTAACTAGTATCTCTCCTACTACTCCTACCTTTGGTTTAACCATATCCTCATAAATTTCCAGACTATCAAAATCCTTCACTATGCTATATATGTTAGCTACAAAATCTTTTCGTGTACCATTTTCTAAGGTCTTGGTACATCTATCTACCCAATATTCATAGAGTTCATTAGCAGAGCCCACTACCTTTTCGTAAGGTCTTACTTTATAAAGCACTCTCATGAGTAAATCTCCATAAGTCATCCCCATAAGCAGGTTGTTAAGTACAGGTATGCCTATTTTAAACCCTGGATTCTTTTCAAGTCCCCCCGAATTAAATGATATAACTGGTACTTGCTCCATATCTGCATCTTTTAAAGCCTTTCTAATAAAGGCAATGTAGTTTGTAGCTCTACATCCTCCTCCTGTCTGAGACATAATGACTGATGTATTGTTCAAGTCATATTTCCCTGATTTTAAGGCCTTCATAATCTGTCCTACTGTTATTATGGTAGGATAGCAAGCGTCGTTGTGAACATATCGTAGACCTTCATCTATGGCTTCTTTATCTACTGAGGGCAATATTTCAATATTGTAACCAGATTTTCTAAAACCAGTCTGTAAAAACTGAAAATGAATAGGTGACATCTGTGGTGACAATATTGTATGAGTCTTTTTCATTTCTTCTGTAAATATTACTCTTTTTGTAATACCATATAACTCTACAGGTTCAAAGTCTCTCTTTTCTCTTTCAGTCATGGCAGCCATTAGAGAACGAATACGTATCCTAACTGCACCTAGGTTGTTTATTTCATCTATTTTAATTACTGTATAGATTTTTCCAAAGCGTTCTAATATTTCCTGTACTTGATCAGTGGTTACAGCATCTAATCCACATCCAAAGGAATTTAGTTGGACTAGCTCTATGTCCTTTTGTTTAGCTACATATGTGGCTGCTCTATACATTCTTGAATGATATACCCATTGATCTACAACCCTAATAGGTCTCTCTACTCCTTCAAGATGACATATTGCATCCTCTGAAATAACTGCAAATCCGTAGGATTTTATCATTTCTGGTATGCCGTGATTTATCTCTGGATCTATGTGGTATGGGCGACCTGCAAGAAGTATCCCCTTTATATTATTTCTTTCTATATAATCAATTGCTTCTTCGCCTTTTTCTCTAACATCTAATTTATACTTTTCTAACTCTCTATATGCCTTATCCACAGCATCGGATATTTCAGCTTTCCCTAATCCTTCTCTTGCCAACTTTTCAAATATCTTTTTCTTAAGTCTTTTTGAATCATCTATAGGTAAGAATGGATAGTAGAATGTTATTCCATCTTCCTTTAATTCATCTACGTTTGCATTTATGGTCTCAGGGTAAGATGTAACTATTGGACAGTTGTAGTGATTGCCCGCCGTCTCGTCTTCTACTGCATTATGAGCTATACAAGGATAAAATATCTTGCTAATTCCTTTATTTAACAGGTCTATAATATGGCCGTGTACTAGCTTGCCTGGATAGCAGACTGACTCTGAAGGTATGGTCTCCATTCCTAGCTCATAAATCTTACTTGAGGAACGCCCTGATAAAACTACCCTATACCCTAGCTCTGTAAAAAATGTAAACCAGAAGGGATAATCCTCATATATGTTTAGTACTCTAGGTATGCCTATGGTCCCTCTTTTAGCTTCCTCTGCCTTTAGAGGCATGTAGTTAAATAGTCTTTGATATTTATATTCATAAAGATTAGGTATGTCATTCTCTATTTTTTCAATGCCTGCTCCTCTTTCACATCTGTTTCCTGATATATATTCACGCCCATCAGAAAAATGGTTTATTGTCAACAAGCAATTGTTTCCGCATAGTCCACAGCGTCTCATTGAGGATTCTGATGTAAATCTGTTTAAATCATCCTTCATTAATAGTTTGGTTTCATATCCTTCAGTATATCTTTCCTTAGCAACTATTGCGGCTCCAAATGCCCCCATTATCCCTGATATATCAGGTCTAACTACTTCCTTGCCTACTGTAACTTCCATAGCTCTTAGGACTGCCTCATTGTAGAAGGTTCCTCCCTGAACAACTATTTTTTCTCCTAGGTCCTCAGCACTTCTAAGCCTGATTACCTTGTATAAGGCGTTCTTTATTACGGATATAGATATACCTGCTGATATATCGCTGACTTCTGCACCTTCTTTTTGAGCCTGCTTAACCCTTGAATTCATAAATACTGTGCATCTAGTACCTAAATCAACAGGATGCTTAGAGCTTAAACTGGCTTTTGCAAAATCCTTTACCTCCATATTCAATGAACTAGCAAAGGTTTCAATAAATGAACCACAGCCTGAGGAACATGCTTCATTGAGCATAATAGAATCTATGACCCCATCGTGGATTTTTAAGCTCTTCATATCTTGTCCACCGATATCTAATACGAAGTCTACTCCTGGCATGAAGAATTCTGCTGCCTTATAATGGGCAACTGTTTCAATTTCTCCAACATCTATCCTTAAGGCAGATTTTATGAGATGCTCTCCATAACCTGTAACTGCCGAATTTACTATTTTTATATTACTATTTAATTTGCTATATAAGTCTTTCAATGCATCCATTGTAGATTGTAAGGGACTACCCAAGTTGCTTCCATAAAAAGAATGCAGTAATCCTCCATCCTCATCTATTAATGCAAGCTTTGTCGTAGTAGAGCCTGCATCTATGCCTAGATAGGCTTTGCCACTATAATCCTCAATTGAAACTCTCTTTACCTTGTGTCTGCTATGTCTTTCTTTAAAATCATTATATTCTACTTGGTTTGCAAATAAAGGTAACAACTTATTTTCTTCATCTGTACCCATTCTATTTATATCAGGAACTCTTTCATATAGACATTCAAAGGGAACTGGCTCTTCATTTCTGGAAGATAAGGCTGCACCTAATGCCACAAAGTATTGCGAATCATCTGGAAATATTACATTGTCCTCTTCTAATTTCAAGGTCTCAGTAAATCTTTTTCTTAGCTCTGACATAAAAAACAAAGGGCCACCTAATAAAGCTACATTTCCTCTTATGGGCTTGCCTTGAGCTAATCCGCTTATAGTTTGGTTTACTACTGCTTGAAGAACTGATGCTGCTATATCTTCCTTGGCTGCTCCTTCGTTTAATAAGGGTTGAATATCGGTTTTAGCAAAAACACCACATCTTGATGCTACTGGGTAAATTGTTCTATGATTTTTTGCAAGATTATTAAGTCCTTCTGCATCTGTTTGCAAAAGGGCTGCCATTTGATCTATGAATGCTCCAGTCCCACCCGCACAGGTACCGTTCATTCTCTGCTCAATTGAATCTCCCAAATATGTTATTTTTGCATCCTCGCCACCTAATTCTATAGCCACATCAGTGTATGGAATATAGCTTTCTATGGTATTTGTACAGGCTATGACTTCTTGTATAAATGATATTGCTAACTTCTTAGAAATAGACAGTCCTCCTGAGCCAGTAATCATCATGGTTATTTTTTGTTTTTCTAGAATTGACCTGGCATCCTCAAATATTGATATAACTGAATTTCTTGTGTCTGAAAAGTGTCTAGAATATTTCTTATATAAAATATTAGCCCTCTCATCTAATACAACCATCTTTACTGTAGTTGAGCCCACATCTAATCCAACCTTTAGTATATTGTTCATTTTGCTTTTCCCTCCATGTGTCATGTGAAGTAAGTTTATGTTAAAAGTCTTCCTAATATTACTGAAATTGCTGTTTCTACTCTTAATATTCTTTGTCCTAAGCTGACTACTTTAAAGCCATGTTCTTTTAACATATCTATTTCATAGGGAATAAATCCTCCCTCTGGTCCAATTGCTAAGGTTATACGCTCTCCTATGTCCCTAGGGCAGTCCTTATCTGCTATAGGATGGGCTACTATAGCCCTTGTTCCCTTTATTATGTCTGGTATGCGGTCCTCTACAAATGGCTTAAAAAGCTTG
>JBBAFY010000049.1:0-19344 GCA_041655135.1 Tissierellales bacterium | reverse complement strand
CCAAGGAACTAGAACTGGACTTTTGCAAATATTAGCAGAAAAATTCAAGGTAGGCCTAGATAAAATTCATATTATTGCAGATGTAAACACAAAAATATCTCCACATGACTGGGCGACTGCTGCTAGTAGGGGACTCTTTATGGCTGGCAGAGCAACTATAGAAGCCGCTGATGATGCAATTAACCAAATAAAAGATACAGCCTCACATGTCCTAAGGTGTCCTATAGAGGATATAGAAGTAGCAGGAGATAGGGTATTTATAAGAAATGAGAAGCATATAGGACTACCATTAAAAGACCTGGTATTAGGCTATGTTTATGAAAATGGAAATGCAATAAAGGGTCAAGTAATCGGAAAAGGAAGATATATCTCCAGGAGATTATCTGGTATAGATAAGGAGACTGGAGAAGGACATCCAGCATTAGAATGGACTCTTGGAGCAGAAGGAGTAGAAGTTGAGTTAGATCTAAAGGAGTATAGCTATAAAATACTTAAAGCTGTATGTGTAATGGATGTAGGTAAACTCATAAATCCTGCCATAGCTAGAGGACAAATAGTAGGTGGTATGGCTATGGGACTTAGCTTTGCATCAAATGAAGCCTTTATATTCAATAGTAGAGGTCAGGTGACTAATGACGACTTAAGGTCATTTAAGATTATGAGATATGGTGAAGAACCAGAGTATTTGGTTGACTATGTTGAAACACCTCAAGGTGATGGACCCTTTGGCGCAAGAGGTATAGGAGAGCAATCTATAATCGGTATGCCTAGTGCATTGGCAAATGCTTTATCTAGAGCCTTAGGAGTACAGCTAAAGGCCCTACCACTAACACCTGAAAATCTTTGGAATGCTGAAAAGGAGGTGCAATAATGATAGCTTATGACTTTGAATATTATAGACCTGAATCATATATAGAAGCCATAGAGATATTTGGAGAAAAAGCCAAAGAAGGTAAAGCACCAATATATTATAGCGGTGGAACAGAAACAGTTACCTATGCCAGAAAAAAGTTGATTAATACAGGAACAGTAATAGATTTAAAGGATATACAAGAGTGTTTAATCTTTTCAGAAGAAGGAGATAAAATAATTTACGGTGCGGCTCTAAGTCTAAATGAGATAATTGAAAGAACTAGTTTTGAGCTTATGGCAAATGTAGCTAGAAAAATTGCAGACCATACTGTAAGAAACAGATTGAGTCTAGGTGGAAATATTTGTGGCAGACTTTTTTATAGAGAAGCAATCTTGCCTATACTATTAGCAGAAGGAAAAGCAGTAGTAGCTGGGGAGGAAGGCATCAAAAAGATACCAATACTAGAGTTTTTCAATAAAAGGGTTAACCTAGGAGAAGGTGAAATATTGCTTCAGGTGGAAATTGACAAAAAATACACTGATTTACCATTCTATACTGAGAGAAAAGAAAAACATGGAGAAATAGATTATCCATTATTTCACCTAGGAGCACTTAAAGTAGAAAATAACATTAGATTTGCATTTTCAGGCATATGTGCTTATCCTTTCAGGTCTATTGAAATAGAAAAGCAGCTAAATGATAAATCACAAAGTTATGAGTCAAGAGCCCATCACGCAATAGAGAACCTGCCAAGCAGTGCTAGAAACGATATGTTTGCATCAAGTGATTTTAGAAAGTATTTATTTGAAAATGCAATAATTAACGCTCTTAAGGAACTGGAGGGAGATAAATAATGATAGGTTATAAGGACTATACATCAATTACCTTAAATATTAATGGTGAACTAAGAAAAGTCGTTGTTAAACCTTCAGATACACTTCTTAGAGTACTTAGAGAAAATCTAGGACTAACAGGAGGGAAACCAGGCTGCGAAAATGGAGATTGTGGATCATGTACAGTTCTATTAGATGGAAAACCTGTGAAATCATGTATGATACTTGCTATAGAAGTAGCTAACAAAGAAATAACCACCATAGAAGGTTTAAAAAATACAGAGATTCAGGAAGCATTCATAAAAGAGGGTGGCTTCCAGTGTGGGTATTGTACTTCAGGTTTTTTACTAAATGCCTATGCTCTTTTAGAAGAGAAGCCTGATGCCAATGATGATGAAATGAAAGAGTGGATGCAAAGCAACCTTTGTAGATGCACAGGATATGAAGGCATAAAAAACGCACTACATTCAGCTAAAGCTAAAATAAAAGAAAGATAAAATAAAGCCCTGGTGCCAGGCACCACCACTTAGAAGCCCTGGTGCCAGGCACCACCACTTAAAGGCAAGCAAAGAGCCGGCAGGACTATCCTGCCGGCTCTTTACACTAGCTAACTAAAACTGAACTGACTTCTTAGCAGGTTCTGTTTTAGCAATTAAATTACCTTTAGTGAAGTTATATAAAACTTCTTTTTTCTCATTTAGTGCATTATAGAAGTTATCAGAATTAAGAACTATAAAACTTGCTGGATTTCCTTCTTTTATACCATAGCTGTCACCTAAATGAAGTGTTTTAGCTGCATTGTGAGTAATCAGCTTATAAGAATTTAGAATTTCCTCATATCCCATCATCTGGCATACATGCAATCCCATATGAACAACGTCTCTCATGTTCCCATCACCTAATGGATACCATGGGTCAAATATATCATCATGTCCAAATGAAACGTTAATACCATCTGCTAGTAGCTCTTTAACCCTTGTTATACCTCTACGCTTTGGATAAGTATCAAAGCGACCTTGAAGGTGAGTGTTAACTAATGGGTTACTTACAAAGTTCATCTTGCTCATTCTTAATAGTCTAAACAATTTATAAGTATAAGCATTGTTATAAGAGTGCATAGCAGTTGTATGGCTTGCTGTAACTCTTTCTCCTATTCCGGCTTCATAAGCCCTTGCTGCTAGAGTCTCTACAAATCTTGATTGCTCGTCATCTATTTCATCACAATGAACGTCTACTAGAAGTCCATATTTTTCAGCTAGTTTCATGATGAAGTTTAAGCTTTCAACACCATACTCACGAGTAAATTCAAAATGAGGGATAGCGCCTATAACATCCGCTCCCATTTTAACTGCATTTTCCATTAGTTGTTCACCATTTGGGAAACTCATAATACCGTCCTGTGGGAATGCAACTATTTGGATAGTAACCTCATCTTTTAGCTCATCCTTTAACTCTAACATACCTTCCATAGCTATTAGTGTAGGGTCTGTCACGTCAACATGAGTACGAACATATCCTATACCATTTGCAACTTGCTTTCTAATAGCTTCTCTTGCTCTATCCATAACATCTTGCTTAGATAATTTTTCTTTTCTTTCAGCCCAACAAGCTATACCTTCAAATAATGTACCTGAAAGATTCCATCTTGGGTCACCTGCTGTAAGCGTAGCATCAAGGTGAACGTGAGATTCAATAAATTGAGGTAATACCATGCAGCCATTACAGTCAATAACTTCTTCACCTGGAGCTGGAGTAATATTTGGAGCAATCTTCTCAAATTTACCATCCTTAACTAGTATGTCTGTTTTTTCTGTGCTATTTTCTAGAAATACGTTTTTAATTAACATAGTATTAATCTCCCCTTTTTTAAAAGTTTTTTAAGATATTTAATTATGCATTCTTCTTTTTAATAGATTCAGCAATAAAGAATATTATTGCAGAAACAACAAGTGAGTTAACAGGAGGGATACCCCACTTTACAAATATTCCTGCTAATGCTCCGACTACAACTGCTAATATAGCTCCAGTATTAACTATTGCTGGCTTATATCCTTCTGTTTCATATAGTTTTCTATTCATAAAGAAGTGGATTATTATAACTACTCCAACTGGAGGTATCATTCCACCTAATAAACTTAGGTAAGATACAAAATTATTATATAACCAGATAGCTGCAACAGTTCCTATTCCACCACCTATAAGAACTAAAGGTTTGCTTTGTATTTTAGTTATATTTGCAAGTCCTAATCCTGCTGTATATAGGGCGTTATTATTTGTAGTCCAAATATTTAATCCAAGAACAATAATAGCAGGTATCATTAGGCCTTGAGTTATTAGAATGTCAAATATATCAGGAGTTCCAGTAACTGCTCCACCTACAGCACCAAATATGAACATGATACTATTTCCTGCAAAGAAAGCTAGGATAGTTGCCCATACTGCGATTTTAGGAGTCTTAGAAAAACGGGTAAAGTTTGGAGTACTAGTACCTCCACTGACAAAGCTCCCAATTACTATTGATAGCGCTGCAGCCATAGTAATTGGTGCTGCAGGCATTTCTGCAAATACATTTGCGAATCCATTTACTTGATTTACTCCATAGTTTACAGAGTAAACACCTAATACTGCAATAAGAGGAACGGCTATAGAACCTAGCACTGCAAGAGCCTTGATTCCATAATAAGCTGTTGCTGTCATTAAAATACCTGTTATTATTATTAGAATAGTAGTATTGATACCTAAAAGAGTACCTACAGGTAGAGCAAACATAGCAACACCTACACCAAACCAACCAATTTGAGTAAAGCTAATTAGTATAGAAGACAAATAAGATCCTTTTTCACCAAATGAATAGCGCGCTAACAAATCCATTGTAAGACCTGTAGATTGACCAATGTAAGCTAGAGCTCCAGTATAGATTCCTAAAAATGCATTACCTAGAGTCATAGCTATAAAGAAGTCTCTCATATTAAGTCCAATACCCAGAGAACCTCCAGCTGTCATACTAGGTGAAAAGAATGTAAAGCCCACCATAACAACAAGTACTGCCCAGAATCCTTGCCTGCTACTCTGGCCTACTGCTGATAGTGAGTGTTCTGTGTCAACATTTTGCTTCTTCGTTAAATCTGACATAATAATCCTCCTTTATCATTTTGCAATGTAAGCGGTTACATTTTAACTTAAAAAAATATAGAATATGATGGTTTTTTACATTTGAGTATTTGATTTTGTCGTGATTTGTAAAAATGTAAACGGTTACATTTGCTTAGTATATAAATTAGACGTAAAAATTAAAAGTCCTTCTTTTTTTAAAAATATTTTTTTATATTTTTAATTATGAGATAATATATGGAATTAAATTGTGCCATATAAAGAAAAGAATGATATAATTAAAGAAAAAGAGCATAATTTGGAGTGGTATTATGGCGAATATAAGAAAAATATCTAAATTAGCTGGTGTCTCAGTGGCCACTGTCTCTAGAGTACTAAATCATCCTGAAACCGTTTCACAAGAAACTAGAAATAGGATTCTCATGGTTATGGAAGAGGTAAATTATGTTCCCAATAACCTTGCAAGGAGCTTGACCACAAATAGGACAAGTACAATTGGACTCATAATACCTAACATACTGAACCCCCTTTATCCTAGTATAGCAAAAGGGGTGGAGGATGTTTTCTATAAAAAAGGCTACAATATCCTTCTCAGTAACACTGAAGATGATGCCAAGAGAGAGAAAGCTTCTATTGAAATGTTATTAGGTAAAAAAGTAGACGGATTGATAATATGCTCTAGCATTTTGGGAGAGGACGATTTTAATATTATAGTTAAGCAAGGCGTTCCCTTTGTATTATTAGGTGAATACATGGAGGATTCAGATATTAATATAGTTTACACAGATTATCAGTTGGGAGCATACTTGGCGACAACCCATTTGATTAAGGCAGGATACAAAAAGATAGCTCATATAGCAGGTCCTTTGAATAGAAAAGCAAGTATAGAAAAGCTAGAGGGATATAAAAAAGCTTTATTAGAGGCAAGATTAAAATATAATGAAGAATATGTATTTGAAGGTAACAACCAAATTGATGGCGGACAGCTTGCCTTAAAAAAGATTTTAAAGAAAAAGGGGAAACCGGATGCAATTTTTGTAGCCAATGATTTAATGGCATTAGGTGTCATTGAAGCAATAAAGGTATTGGGCTATAAGGTGCCAGCAGATATTGCAGTAGTCGGATTCGATGATATAGATGTAGCATCTCTTATAGAACCAAAGCTAACTACAGTAACTCATCCAGTATATAGAATGGGACTAACAGCGGCCAGACTTTTGCTTGATAATATTACTAACGAGGAAGAGGATTGTTTTAAACAAAAGATATTTATTCAACCTATGTTAAAAATCAGGAAATCTTGTGGATATGACAATAGAATGGAAGAAATATTTAGTTAAAGGGTGATATTATGAGTCTAGCAGTAGATTTTTTGGGTATGAAGTTAAAGAATCCTATTATTGTAGCAGCTAGTCCTCTCAGTGGCAATGGAAGCATGATAAAAAAAGCCATTGATTCAGGAGCTGGTGCAATAGTAACTCAGACAATAGCCAATGAAGTCAGACAAAATGTCAGACCAAGGATAGCAGCCAATTCTCTTGGAATGCAAAACATTGAACTCTACAGCAATCTAACCCTAGAAGAATGGGAACGAGAGATATACTATGTAAAAGAAAAAGAAGCAACAATTATAGCAAATATATTAGCACACACACCTTCTGAAATGGCATATATTGCAAAAAAAGTAGAACGGTTTGGTGTTGATGCTATTGAACTGGGTATATCTATTCCACATGGAGAGGGAGTAGAACTTCTTATAAGTGATATGGAAAGACTATACAACTTGACGAAAATGGCAGTAGATTCAGTGAATATTCCTGTAATTGTGAAATTCTCTCCAAATGTAAGTAATTTAACTGCTTTAGCTAAAGTTGTAGAGAGAGCAGGAGCATCTGCTATTAGTGCTATTGATACTATTAGATCTATTCTTGGTGTTGATATAGATAAAGCCAAGGTAATGCTTCCCACATATGGCGGATATTCAGGAGAAGGCATAAGACCTATAGCATTAGCAACAGTTGCAGGCATTTCTCAGGCTGTTAAGATACCTGTTTCTGGCATAGGAGGAATAGATAACTATGAGAATGTTTTAGAGTTCATGATGCTGGGAGCAAGCACTGTACAGCTTTGTACATCCTTAATCATGAATGGCTACGGCAGAATAGGTGAGATATTAGCAGACTTAGAAAATTGGCTTGAGGACAAAGGGTATTCATCTATTAATGAAATACGAGGACTGGCACTAGCATCCCTAAAATCCTTTGAAGAAATATCCATAGAGCCATATATTGCAAAAATAAAAGATGTTTGCACAGAAGATGATTGTAGGGAATGTGTAAAGGCTTGTATGTATAATGCTATTTCAGTTAAAGATGGTAAAATTCATATAGATGATTCAAAATGTATGGGCTGTGGCTTATGTGTCAGCCTTTGCAAAAATAAAAAAATATATCTAGATTGGTAATTAGTGTTTTTGGTTATATTATCTAGTAGAGTGGGGTGGTAAAGTGTATAAATATTCGGGGATTACGGTAAAAGATATGATGGAACTTGATATTATGAAGGACTCTAAGATTCTAGCTGGAAAAGATGGGATATATAGAAGAGCAACAAAGATAAACGTAATGGAAGTTCCGGATATAATTAATTGGGTTGAAGAAGGAGAGTTTTTACTTACAACAGCCTATTCAATAAAAGATGACATTACAAGACTGGAAGAGCTAATACCTGAAATGAATAGGAAGGGACTAGCTGGGTTAGGTATCAAGACAAAAAGATATATAGAAGACATTCCCGAGAGTACCATAAAGGTGGCCAATGACCTTGGATTTCCTTTAATAGAAATCCCCTTTGAAGTTTCTTACTCTACTATAATAGCTAACGCTCTAACTGAGATAGTTAATAATCAAACAAACATACTTTATAGAATAGATAATCTTCACAATAGATTAATAAATGTAATGTTAAGTGGTGGTAGCTTAAAAGAAATTGCAAAATCTCTTTATGATAGTATAGATAACAATTCAATGGCAATAAAAGAATATCTTTTTGAATCAAGTGTGATTTTTTGTGATGAGAACAAGAGACAGTTTATTGAATCTGCTATGGAGGAAGATAGTTCGAAAAATAAAAAAGCAGTTATTGGAGCAATCGATAGATTTCTCCATACGAGACAAACAGATATAATAGGCAAAGAAAAGGTAGAAAGATTAACTATACCAATTTTCACAAAGGACAGAGAATATGGTTGTGTGTATATATGGGAAGACAAAAAGCCTATTACTCCAATAGAGCTTACAGTAATAGAAGCATCCTTACCTATTATTGCACTAGACCTTAATAAAAAACTTTCAATTTTTGAAATTGAAAGCAAGCACAAAATAGAGTTTTTTGAAGATTTATTTTCTAGTGATGATAATAGACATCAAAAAGCATTGGAAAGGGCAACATACTTTGATTTTGATAATAATCTTGGTTACTCTGTCATAGTTATTTCTGTAAATGATAGGGAACAAAACAATCTATACAGTCTCGACACCACTAGATATCTGCATCAAATAAATGTGAAACTATTGAGTATAATCAGTAGAATAACTAAAAATAGAAAAGAAAAAACCATATATGGTAATAAAAGCAATAGCATCATAATCCTTTATGGGACAGAACTAGAAACAAAAGACACTAAGATAAAACAAGGCATAAATTCTTTTTGTAATGAGATACTAAGGTATGCAGAGTATGAGCACTTAAATCATATGATTTCCATGGGAGTTGGGCGAAACTATATAAATACCCATGATTTATGGAAGGGTTTTAGGGAAGCTAATAGAGCAGTAGAATGTCAAAAGAAATCCCATGAAAAACAAGTGACTCATTATGACGAGTTGGGAATTTTTAGAATCCTCTCCTATGAAGAACTTCAGCCAGAGCTTCAGCAGTTCTATAAGGAAATATTAGAGCCCTTAGTGAAATATGACAAAGATAAGGGAACAGAGTTAGTTGAAACCCTAAGAAAATATTTTGAGTGTGCCGGAAATCTAAAAAAGATTTCAGAGGAGATGTATACTCATTATAACACTGTAATTTATAGGATACAGAGAATAAAGGAAATAACAGGGGTTGACTTAGAAAGCTATGACGACAGACTAAACTTCCAAATTTCATTAAAGATTCTAGAAATGCAGGAAAATGAGAGAACTAACAATAAACATCCAAGGGCTTCCCAATAATTAAGGAAGTCTCTATTTTCTAGCCCCTATTTATTAACTACTTACAAAGAGGTGGTGTAATATTTAGGAAGACTACATAATGAAAAAAACTTTAGAATAAGATATCATATTAAATGAGGGCAAAAATATAGCTTTAGAAGGATTGGTTCCATGAATGCAAGTGCAATATGCAGTGAGCTATATAAAATCATACATAAGCAACAGCTTATAGGGAGAGTACATTCAGTTTTTGATAGTAGCCTAAATATTTTAGATGAAAATGGCCAGCTGATTACATTTTTAAATCCCAATAAGCCCATGTCTCCAAATGCCATAAAGGTCGAAGAAAATATTTCGTTTTTAGATTTATCAATTAAGCAAGGACAGGAACTTACATTTTCTAAGGAATTTGCAATAGATGAAAAAGGTAAAAGAATAATTTGTTACAATAAAGCCACTTTATGGGATAAGAGTCCGACTTTATTTGAAGGCGGCAATTTGTTTAGAGATACTTTGGAAAACGTTTCTGAGAAACTTAATAATATGGGTATATTTATATTGCGTGAAGGAAAAAAATATGGTATTGTTCCACTTTTAAGAACTCTCGAAAGCAGAATAGAAGGAATAGAATTGCTTTTAGATGAAGATACTGTATTCAGTAAAAAAGAAGAATTTATTAAAGAAAGATTCTTGTCCTTTATTGACAGCTATATAAATGAAGATATTGAAGAGATTTCTCAAGGAGCTAGTAAGATAGTAGGCTATGGAATAGGTCTTACGCCTTCTATGGATGACTTTTTATCAGGAATTATGCTTTCAAGAATATACTTGTCATCTTACTTACATCAAGATATGGACAGAGCTTATGAAATTAACAAGGCTATTATAAAACACATAATAAACAAGACAACTTTAGTTAGCCAGGAAATGATGACTCATTCATCAAGAGGAGACGTAAATGAAGACCTTAGAAACCTGATGTTATCTTTTCTAACAGATAGATATACAGAAGGTTTTAATGAATGCCTAAAAAGAGTTGCTGACTTTGGAGCAACATCAGGGACAGATATGATTTCTGGTATATATGTAGGAAGTTTAATAATGCTATTAAATATTAGGAGGTAGATGTAGATGAGCAGTATAAAGTATGAAATAAGAAAAAATGCCTACTATGATTCAGTTACACTAATGATCATTTCAAAAGAAATTAAGAAAATAGGTGGAGTAGAAGAGGCACTTGTTGGTATGGGAACTGATTTGAACAAGGAATTAGCAGAAAACCTTGGGATAACAAATACCGAAATAAAGGATCTAACACCAAATGATTTCTTTGTAACCGCTCTTGCAGATGATAGCGTTGAAATAGAAACCATTAGTGCAGAAGTAGAGAGATTGCTTAGTGCAAAGAAGAGTAGCAGTGACTCAGATTATATGCCACCAACACTAGAGTCTGCAATAAACCATGATCCAGATTCAAACATAGTAGTTATTTCAGTAGCTGGAGAATATGCAGCAGCAGAAGCAAGAAAAGCTCTAAACAACGATTTACATGTTATGCTATTCAGTGATAACGTAACTGCAGACCAAGAAAAAGAGCTTAAAGAATTAGCTTGCCAAAAAGGTCTATTAATGATGGGACCAGACTGTGGTACAGCAATCATAAACAATGTTCCATTAGCTTTCGCTAACGTTATCAAAAAAGGACATATAGGAATAGTAGGAGCATCAGGAACAGGTACTCAAGAAGTATCAGTTATAGTAGATAAGCTAGGCGAAGGAGTTTCACAAGTAATAGGAACTGGCGGTAGAGACCTAAAATCTGAAATTGGCGGACTTATGATGCTACAAGGTATAGAAGCATTAAAGAACGATCCTCAAACAAAAGTTATAGTATTAGTATCTAAACCACCAGCAGCAGAAGTAGCAGAGAAAGTACTTAAAGCTATTGAAAACTCACCAAAACCAGTAGTAGTTGACTTTATAGGTGGAGATAGAGAATTAATAGAAAAATATGGCGCACATGCATGTCTATCACTAGAAGATGCTGCTAGAAAAGCAGTTGCACTTTTAAGAGGAAAAGAAGCTAAAGACTTTGAAGGATTTGATTTATCAGATGCTGAAATAGAAAAACTAGTAGACGGAGAAGTAGCAAAGTTTGCTCAAGGACAAAAATACCTTAGAGGCTTCTACACAGGTGGAACATTAACAGATGAAGCAATGAAGCTACTTAGCAAAGACTTGGATATATACTCAAATATTCCACTTTCATCTGAGTATCAATTGGAAGATGTAAAAGTAAGCAAAGAACATACATGTATTGACTTTGGTGATGATGAATTTACAAGAGGAAAGCCTCACCCAATGATAGATCCAGTAACTAGAGTAGAACGTCTAACAAAAGAAGAAGACGATGAAGTAGCAGTAGTGCTTATGGACTTTGTCTTAGGATATGGTTCTCATGAAGACCCAGTAGGGGAAATGCTTCCAGCAATAAAGGCAGCAAAAGACAGAATGGCTGCAAAAGGCAAATATCTTTCTGTTGTAGGTTCAATCTGTGGTACAGAAAATGATCCACAAGATCTAGGAGAATCACAAAGAAGATTAGAAGAAGCAGGAGTAATAGTAATGCCTTCAAATGCTCAAGCAGTAAGATTAACAGGACGTATCCTTAACAAAATTAAATAGGTTGGAGGGTTTGGTATGTCAAAAATAAATGAACTTTTTAATAAAGAAGTTAAAGTTATAAATATTGGACTAGAATCATTCTACAATGACTTGAAAAAGCAAAAGGTTTCTGTAACTCATGTAAATTGGAGACCAGCAGCAGGTGGAAATAAAAAACTGGCATCACTTTTATCAAGATTAAAATAGATTAATAAAACTATTATACAAGGAGTGATATGAATGTTAGCTGAGAAAATTGCACAAGCTAATAAGGAAGCAGTAGAACGTTTACAAAATGCTCAACCAACAGTTGTTGGAATAGGAACTGCTGGAGAAAACTTACCAGGAATGACTAAAAAGACTGTACTTCACGCTGGACCACCAGTTACTTGGGAAAAAATGAGTGGACCATTAAGAGGAGCCGTAATAGGTGGACTTATTTATGAAGGTCTAGCATCAAACGAAGAAGAAGCTATTAAATTAGCAGCTTCTGGAGAAATTACTTTTGATCCATGTCATCACCGTGACGCAGTAGGACCAATGGCAGGAGTTGTAACTTACTCAATGCCAGTATGGATAGTACAAAACAAGACTTTTGGAAACTATGCTTACTGTACATTTAATGAAGGTTTAGGAAAAGTTCTTCGTTTTGGAGCATACGGTGAAGAAGTTATCACTAGACTTAAATGGATAGAAAACACATTAGCACCAGTAATAAAAGCAACATTAGAATTAGCTGGTGAAATAGATCTTAAAACAATGATAGCTCAAGTATTACAAATGGGTGATGAAGGTCACAATAGAAATAAAGCAGGAACTTCATTATTAATAAGAGAATTAGCTCCATATGTAGTAAAGACTAACTTCTCTGATGATATTAAAGCAGATGTATTAAGCTTTATGCATAGTAATGACCACTTCTTCTTAAACTTAACTATGCCAGCAGCTAAATGTGCTCTTGAACCAATGAAAGGCATTAAATACAGTACATTAGTATATACAATGGCTAGAAATGGTACAGAATTTGGTATTAGAGTAGCAGGCTTAGGAGATAGATGGTTCACAGCACCAGCAGAATTAATAAATGGACTATACTTCCCAGGATACTCAGAAAAAGATGCTAACCCTGATATCGGTGATAGCGCAATAACAGAAACATCAGGAATTGGTGGATTTGCAATGGCAGCTGCTATGCCAATCGTACAATTCGTTGGTGGTACACCACAAGATGCTATGAACTATTCAAAATCAATGTATGAAATAACTGAAGCAGAAAATAATGCATATAAAATACCAGTTCTTGATTTCAGAGGTTCAGCTACGGGTATAGATATACAGAAGGTTATTGAAACAGGCATACGTCCAATAATCAACACAGGTATTGCACACAAAGATCCAGGAGTAGGCCAAGTAGGAGCAGGATTAGTTAATCCACCTATGAAATGTTTCGAAGACGCACTAGAAGCTTTTGTTGAGCAATTAGAAGCTGCAGGCGAATTATAAAATAACTGGAATAAAAATAAAATAGGCTTTATAATTAATAGTGGAGCCTAAATAATAAAAATCAAGGAGGAATTTATAATGTTAAAAAATTGGGACAAAGTAAAAATGTATGATTTAACTCAAAACACAAGCCATTTAACACCACCATGGCCAACTTATGAGCCTCTACAGGTAAAATTCTTTAAGAGATTATCACCAAATGGTGCTAATGGACAATTAATCACTACATCTAACCACGTAGGAACTCACTTAGATGGACCATTACACTTTGACACAGCAGGAAGAGACATAGCTTCTCTACCACTAGAAAAATTAGTTGGACCTGGAGTTATAGTTGACTTATCAGACATAGCTGAAGACTTTAGCATTTACACTCCACAAGACATTATGGACAGAGTAGAAGTTAAAAAAGGCGATATCCTTATAATTAACACTGGATACCACAAATATGGTTGGAATCAACCAGCAGCTGATGAAAAAAGATATATGTTAAGACATCCAGGACCATCAATGGACTTCGTTGATTGGGTAAAAGAAATGGAAATAGCTTGGATAGGTGTTGACTGTGGTTCTGCTGACCACCCAATGAATACTAAGATTCGTGATTGGGAACCAAAAGAAGCAGAAGCATGTGACAAATATCTACAAGAAAAATACGGAAAAGGCTTAAATGATATTTATCCATGGCCAAACGTATACCAAGCAATGCATATTCAAGTATTCCCAAAACCAGACGAAATAATCCATGCTGAAAACCTTGGTGGAGATATTGATCAAGTACTTAACAAACGTATGATAATTGGATGTTTCCCATGGAAATTTGAAGGTGGAGAATCAGCATTCTGCCGTATAGTAGCATTTGACGCTGAATAATTAGATTTGACATACAAAAAATAACTACCCGCCCTAGGCGGGTAGCTATTTAATTAAGCTGTCATTATGAACCAAGTGAAGAAACTCAAATATAATAGAAAGGGGCGTACCTATGAAGCAAGCCTTAGATAATATAAAAGTACTAGACCTTACAAGAGTATTGGCTGGTCCTTATGCAACAATGATACTAGGTGACTTAGGAGCAGACATAATAAAAATTGAAATGCCTGTAACAGGAGATGACTCAAGAGCTTTTGGCCCTTATATAAAAGATGAAAGTGCTTATTTCATGAGCCTTAATAGAAATAAAAGAAGTATCACACTTAACCTTAAATCAGAAGAAGGAAAAAAAGTTTTCCTAGAGATGGTTAAGAAAGCAGACGTAGTAGTAGAAAACTACAGACCTGGAACAATGGAAAAGCTTGGCTTAGGATATGATTATCTAGCAACAGTAAATCCAAAAATAATATATGCAGCATCATCAGGCTTTGGACACACAGGCCCTTATAGCAAAAGAGCAGCATATGACTCAGTAGTTCAAGCAATGGGTGGTATCATGAGTATAACAGGAGAAGAAGGTGGCAAACCTGTTAGGGTAGGTACATCAATAGCAGACATCAACTCAGGACTATTTACTGCAATAGGTATACTAGCAGCATTAAACAACAGACATGAAACAGGAAAAGGTCAAAAAGTTGACGTAGCTATGCTAGACTCATTAGTAGCTATATTAGAAAATTCAGTAGCACGTTATGTAGTAACAGGTGAAGCACCAAAACCAGGTGGAAACAAGCATCCTTCTATAGTGCCTTTCGAACCATTCGATACATCAAACGGAGAAGTAGTAGTAGCAGCAGGAAACGATGTGCTATGGGCTAAGTTCTGTGAAGTATTAGGCAAAGAAGAGCTAATAAATGATGAAAGATTTGCAACAAATCCACTAAGAAACAAAAACTATCATGAATTAAGACCACTTATAGCAGAACCTATGACCAAGAAAACAACAGAAGAATGGCTTGAAATCTTGGATAAAGTTGGAGTGCCAAACGGTCCAATAAACACCATAGATAAAGTAATGGAAGACCCACAAATAAAAGCTAGAGATATGATTGTAGAAGTAGAACACCCAACAGCAGGGAAGTTCAAAATGCCTGGAGTACCTATAAAACTAAGCGATACACCAGGAAGCGTAAGAACTCCAGCTCCAACTCTAGGTCAGCATACAGAAGAAATTCTAAAAGAATTTTTAGGTTACAATGACGAGCAAATTCAAAAATTAAGAGATAGCAAAGCCCTTTAATAAGTAGGCTCCCCCAATGGAGGAGCCTATATTTGGCTTGATTAAAGAATAGAATTATAAACAAACTTATTGTATAATCTTCTAGGAGGGATACTTATGGAAAAAGTAGTAGTAGCATTAGGAGGAAACGCATTACAAGCAACAGGAAGTGAAGCTACAGCAGAAGCACAACTTGCTGTAGTAAAAGAGACAACAGTGTATTTAGCAGATATAATTGAAGAAGGCTATAATTTAATAGTAGCTCATGGAAATGGACCACAAGTTGGACGTATAGTTATCCAAAACGAAGTGGCAGACAGCGTAACACCAGCAATGCCATTTGACGTATGTGGAGCGATGAGCCAAGGAATGATAGGCTATCATATGCAACAAGCTCTAGGAGATGAGCTTAGAAGCAGAGGAATAGATAAGCCAGTAGCTACTATAGTTACACAAGTAGTAGTAGATAAAGAAGATCAAGCATTCCAAAATCCAACTAAACCAATTGGACCATTCTATACATTAGAAGAATCCGAAAAAATTGCAGCAGAAAAAGGCTATGTAATGGTCGAAGACTCAGGTAGAGGATATAGAAGAGTAGTAGCTTCTCCAAAGCCAGTGAGAATAGTAGAGCTAGAAACAGTAAAAACTCTAGTAAATAACAACAACATAGTAATAACAGTAGGCGGTGGCGGAATCCCAGTAGTAGAAGAAAACGGAAAACTACAAGGCGCTGCAGCAGTTATAGATAAAGACCTAGCATCACAAAGACTAGCAGAAGACACAGATGCCGATATATTAGTTATACTAACAGCAGTACCAAGAGTAGCTATTAACTTCGGAAAACCAGACCAAAAAGAATTGGATAAAGTGTCTACAGAAGAAATGAGACAATACGCAAAAGAAGGACACTTCGCACCTGGAAGTATGCTACCAAAAGTAATGGCAGCAATAGAGTTTGCTGAATCAAGAAAAGGTAGAAAAGCGGTTATAGCATCACTTGATAAGGCTAAAGAAGCATTAAGAGGAGAAAGCGGAACAATAGTAGAGATGTAGGTAAACAAGTAGGGGCGGTCATTGGCCGTCCGCTGTGAAGTTAAGATTATTTTATGGGCTGGCTATCGTGCCAGCCTTTTATAATATCTACAATTTTTTTCCTTCATCAAATATTGTTGAAAGTTGACAAAAAAACAGATAAAAAGCAACAAAAAAGAGGGTTTACAACCATGAAATAGAATACTAATATGTAATGACATAAAAGTCAGGAGTTAATCAGAATTGTTTACATATTTATTGGAGGGGAAAAGATGATTGTAGGGATTGACTTAGGTACGACAAATTCTGCAATAGCATATATTAATACTTATGGAAAACCAGAAATTATCCATAATAGAGATGGCGGAAGAACAACCCCATCTGTTATTTTGTTTGAGGAAAATGAAACTGTGATTATTGGGGAAGAAGCCAAAAGCAACTCTGTGTTAGATCCATTTAACACAATAGATTTTATAAAGTCAGAAATGGGAAATCCTCAATATAAGTTTATTAGTGGTAATACAGCTTTTTCACCAGAAGAACTATCTAGCTTAATACTAAAGAAGCTTATAGAAGATGGTGAAGAAGTTTTAAATACAAAAATTGATAAAGCTGTAGTAACTGTTCCAGCTTACTTTAATGATGCTCAGCGTAAGGCTACCCAAGATTCAGGTAAATTAATTGGAGTAGATATAGTTAAAATCATTAATGAACCAACTGCTGCAGCTCTAGCTTACGGTCTATTGCATAATTCTACTCCCCATAACATTCTAGTATATGATTTAGGTGGAGGCACTTTTGATGCAACTATTGTAAAAGTTAACGGGAAAGAAATCATAGTACAAGCCACAGACGGGATTAGGGACTTAGGCGGCCGGGATTTCGATGATAAAATTATTGAATATGCAATAAAAGTGTTTAATGAAAAGCATGGAATAGATTTAATGGATATAGATTATGTAAAAGAGCTACAGGAACTGAGAAGACGTGGCGAAAATCTAAAGAAGGCTTTAAGCACTAGAACAGAATCTCAGATTTATATTAGCTGTAAGGGAATAAGAGAAACTATTACTATCAGTAGAGAACAGTTCAATGAAATGATAAAACCTCTATACAAAAGAACAGAAATAATTATACAAGATGTACTTCATCAAGCAAATCTAAGTTCAAAAGATATAGATAAAATATTATTAGTTGGTGGTTCAACAAGAATACCTTTTATTTCAGAAGGATTAAAAGAAGCCATTGGATTAACACCCTCAAAAGAGGTAAACCCAGATGAAGTAGTTGCTTTGGGTGCAGCAATACAAGGTAGTATTCTCCAAGATGGTATTAAGGAGATAAAAGATAACAAAATAAAAATTACAGATGTTTCCTCACATAGCATTGGAGTAATATCTATTGACAGTAAAAGTGGTGATAAAATAAACAGTATTATTTTGAATAGAAACAGTCCACTTCCAGCCAAGAGCAGAAGAAGTTTTTACACAATAGAAGATAATCAGGAAGCTATAAAACTTCAGATAACTGAAGGAGAATTAGAAGAAATTGATTACATTACGATTATTGGAGAATTCGAAATAAACTTGCCTGCAAAATTAAAAAAGGATACACAAGTAGATATAGAAATGGTTTTAGATGAAAACCAAATCATCCATGTATTTACTAGTATACCTCAGGTAAGTGACTTTTTTGAAGAAGTTCATATAGCAAGAGAATCAAATTTAAAGTCAGAGGAACTAGAAAAGAAAAAAGATATAGTTTCAAAAATTGAAATTGAATAAATGTAGGAGAGTACATATGGAGAAAATATTTCAAATTAGGGAATATATTCAGAAAGAAGAGTGGATGAAGGCCAAGAATCTAATAGAAGAAAATGATTTGACCATATCTAAAGATAGTGAAATTCTAGAAATGGCGGGGCTTATTTATTTTAAGTTATATCATTTCAATTCTGCAGAAGATATCTTTAATGAATTATTAAAATCAAATTCCAATGAAGTTAGTTATCATGTAAAATTAGCAGAAATTCATATAGCAAAAAAGTTTTATACTAAGGCTATTGACAGTATAAAAAAATCACTAGAATTAGACAAAAATGATTTGCATGCTAACAAGCTATTATATGATGTTCAGCAAAAAACAAGTGCATCCTTTCAGACCTTAAAAAGTCAGTTAGAAAAGATAATTCAAATTGAAGCCTCAGAAGAAGTATATTTTGAGCTGTGTAATTTATTGTATAAGAATGAAAATTACGAAGAATGTGTAAAAGTATGTGGCGAAATTTTGAGAAGATATAGACGTGGTGAGATCGTTCAGAAAACTAGAGAATTATATAACAATGCTAAAAATCATGCAGAAGCCATAAAAGTAAAAGAAGAAAAACAAAAAATCATATCAAATAAGATAGATAAATTAGAGAGGCAAGAAATTAAACTACCTGAGGAGCTGAAACCTCTTGAAAAGTTTACAGGCATGGAGGATATTAAGAAGCAGGTTTTTCAAATTTACAATATGATTAAATTTGAAGAAAAAAGGAAACAGCAGCTTGGCGTAAAAAATACTTTGAATCAAGGAAATCATTTTATTATTACAGGCAACCCTGGGACAGGGAAAACAACTGTAGCCAGAGCTTTGGCTGAAATATTTGCTAATATAGGATTAATTAAAGAAAATAAACTAATAGAGGCAGATCGAAAAACCTTAGTAGGTCAACATATAGGGGCAACCGAAAAGAATACACAGGCTAAAATAGAAGAAGCATTGGGAGGAGTTCTATTCATAGACGAAGCCTATACATTATATAGAGCTGATAGCCCTAGAGATTTTGGTAAGGAAGCAATAGAAGTACTATTAAGTGAAATGGAGAATAAGCGTGGAGAATTTGTGGTAATAGTAGCAGGCTATAAAAAAGAGATGGATATCTTTTTTGAAAGCAACCCGGGACTTAAAGGACGATTTAATTATAATATTCATATTCCTGAT
>JBBAFY010000048.1:0-19524 GCA_041655135.1 Tissierellales bacterium | reverse complement strand
TTAACGTCCTATTTCTAATGCTTTCATCGCTATGTTCTTGGCTGAATTAATTGAACTCATATTAGCTTCATAAGCTCTAGTAGCAGAAATCATGTCTACCATTTCAGTTGTTATATCCACATTGGGCATTTGTATATATCCATTTTCGTCAGCATCAGGATGACCAGGTTCAAAAATTTGTTTATATGGTGTTGTATCTTCTACTATCTGACTTACTTTCACACCCTCAGCTTTTTGAAGTTCATTAGTAAACTTTGATAAGTACGCTGAAAAAGGTGACGTTTCATTTCGTTTAAACACCACCATTTGTCTTCTATAAGGAGTTCCATTGCTTGTTCTAGTAACACTTGCATTTGCAATATTTTTTGAAATTACTTCCATTCTGGTTCTTTCAGCTGTCATCCCAGATGCGCTAATGTCAATAGAATTAAAAATTTTCAAAATTATCTTCCTCCTTCATTTATTACAGAATTAAGATTCTCAAATTGCCTAGATACTTGCCTACTTATTGCATTATAATAAATTTCATTCTTTGCTCTTTCTGCAATCTCAATATCAATATTTACGCTATTTCCATCTCTTCTAACTGCTAAATTTCTATTTTCCATAATTACAGAATTAAGACCATTTCCTACACTTACTTCAATGTGTCTCTTATTAGTGGTGTAGAGTTTTAACTTTCCATTCTCTAATTCGTTTTTTAAAATTCCTTCAAAATCCACAGTTTTTCTTTTATAATCTGGCGTATTTACATTTGCTATATTCTCAGATATTGCTGTATGTCTCAATGAAGCACCATCGAGCGCTGTTTTAAGAAAGTTTGCTGTGTTAAACATTTTATTAATCATAACTATCACCTTTCTATGAAAATTTATATACAAAATAATATATTTATTTACAAAAGGTTACATTTTTATAGATTCTTTATAATTATCCCAAAATATAAACAAAATTTATACATATTCTTTTAATATTCTACTTTTATTTTACTTTTCCTTTATTTATGTGTAAATATTTTTCAAATTTTTATATATGGTTCCAAAGCACTAAATTGAATATATTATAATATAATAATGCATAATGGATAAAACCAAATAAAAGCTGATAGATGGTAAACTATCAGCTTTTTCTTAATTTATTTAGTTCTTCTATTATCTTATCATTCAAAATTTTAATATATGTCCCTTTCATACCTAATGATCTAGATTCAATTACTCCTGCACTTTCAAATTTTCTTAGTGCATTTACTATTACTGACCTAGTTATCCCTACCCTATCGGCAATCTTACTTGCAACCAGCAGTCCTTCGTTACCGTCTAATTCATTAAAGATATGCTCAACTGCCTCTAACTCAGAATAAGATAATGTGCCAATAGCCATTTGAACTACGGCTTTTCTTCTTGCTTCTTCCTCAATTTCTTCATTTTTAGATCTAAGTATCTCCATTCCAACTATAGTCGCACTGTATTCTGCTAAAATCAAATCATCTTCTGAAAATTGTCTTCCAAACCTAGCTAATACTAGTGTCCCTAGTCTTGTCCCTCCACTTGTCAGTGGTACTACAGTTGTTACTTTATCTTGATAGTCGCATTTTGAGATTTGATCAAATACACATTCTGAGATCTCATCAATATTCTCTTTAGTTTCATTTATTCTTAATAATTCATAATTGTATTCCTGAGGGAATCTCTTTTCTTCAACTATTTCACTATTAAGTATGCCACATTCAAAGCCTTCATTTAGCGCAAAACCTAGAACCCTACCTTTTCTACTTGAGATATACACATTTGCATCTAGTATATCAGATAATACCAAGCTTATTTCAGCAAAGGAGACTGGTTTAGTACCTGTATTCTGCAGCGTTTTATTTAGTCTTCTTGTCTTAACCAATAAACTCTCACCCATCTAAATCCTCCCTATAACTATAATCAATTTCAAAAAATTATTTACTAATTATTTAAATAAGTATAAACAATAAAAATATTATCACACTTTTCAAAATATTTCAACATTTCCCATATAGCTATTACTAGTAAAAATCAGATTTTGTGTCCTAATCTGCTTTTGCTTCTTTAGATTTCTATAAAATCACATTTTGGATTTATACACTTTTTTTGGCTTCCTTTTTTTGATTTCTTTTCAACCAAAATATTTTTACACTTTGGACATTGTGAGTTAAGCGGTTTATCCCAAGAGACAAAATCACAGTCTGGGTATTTACTACATCCATAGAATTTTCTTCCCTTTTTTGAGGTTCTTTCTACAACATCACCATCGCACTTAGGACATTTAACACCTATATCTTGTGTAATTGGTTTTGTGTTCTTACATTCTGGATAACCAGGACATGCTAAGAACTTACCATATCTACCCATCTTTACAACCATATTTCTTCCGCATTTATCGCATATAACATCTGTTATTTCATCTTGTATCTCTATTTTACTTATCTCTTTTTCTGCTATCTCTAATTCCTTTGCAAAGTCTTTGTAAAAAAACGCTATTACTTTCTTCCAGTCAGAATTCTTATCTTCAATTTCATCTAGTTGCTTTTCCATTTCCGCAGTGAATTTTTCACTCACTACTCCTCTAAAGTATTCTTTTAGTAAATCTGTGACTACTACACCAAGTTCTGTTGGAATAAAAGATTTTCTCTCCAATAGTACATATCCCCTACTCAATATTGTGCTAATAGTAGGAGCATAAGTACTTGGTCTACCTATACCTAGCTCTTCTAAAGCTTTAACTAATGAGGCTTCTGTATATCTAGAAGGAGGTTGAGTAAAGTGCTGCTGAGGTTCAAGTTCTTTTAGTGGTAATTTTTCTCTTGCTTCTAATTCAGGTAACAGAATATCCTTTTCATCATCTTCAGCTCTATAAACCTTCAAAAACCCTTCAAAACTAATTTTAGAACCAGTTACCTTAAATATTAAACTATCTGCATATACTTTAACAGCTAGAGTTTCATATGTTGCAGGTGCCATTTGGCTAGCAACATATCGTTCCCATATTAGTTGATAGAGCTTTAATTGATCTTTTTTCAAAGAATCTTTTAAGGTGCTTGGCGTCCTAGTAACTGAGGTAGGTCTAATAGCTTCATGCGCATCTTGAATATCCTTCTTTTTCTGCATATTTTTGCTGCTATAATTTCCTAAATATTCTTCACCAAATACCTCCGAAATGTATTCATTTGCACTTTTTAAGGCCTCTTCTGAAACCCTAGTCGAATCTGTTCTGATATAAGAGATAAGTCCTACTGTTCCCTCTCCTTTTATATCCACACCTTCATAAAGCTGTTGCGCTAACATCATAGTTTTTTTAGTAGAAAAACCAATTCTTCTCGAAGCTTCTTGTTGTAGACTACTGGTAGTAAAAGGAAGGTTAGGTTTTCTACTCTTCTTACCTCTCTTTACATCTTGAACTATGAAATCTTTATCTTTCAAAAATAATACTATCTCATCAACCTGTTCCTTTGTACTTAGTTCAACCTTTGTTTCTTTATTATTCTTAAGCTCTCCATAAAAAGTTGCTTTAATTTTGTTCTTTTTCTTCAATAGAATTGCATCTAATGACCAATATTCCTTTGTGATAAACTTGTTTATTTCGTCTTCTCTGTCACATATTAGCTTTGTAGCAACAGATTGGACCCTACCAGCACTAAGTCCTTTTCTAACCTTCTTCCATAGTATAGGACTTATTTTATATCCTACTAATCTATCTAATACTCTTCTAGCTTGTTGAGCATCAACTAATGATCTATTAATTGTCCTAGGGTTCTTAATTGCATTTTGAACTGCACTTTTAGTTATTTCATGAAATTCAATACGACTTTTTTTATTTTCGTCTAATTCTAATATCTTTGCAAGATGCCATGAAATAGCTTCTCCTTCTCTATCAGGGTCAGTCGCTAAGTAAATCATATCTGCTTTTTTTGCTTCACTCTTTAATTCCTTAATTACTGGTCCTTTTCCCCTAATCGTTATATATTCTGGTTCAAAATTATTATCTATATCAATACCAAGTTTACTTTTTGGTAAATCTCTAATATGTCCAATTGAAGCCTTAACCTTGTAGTTTTTCCCCAGAAACTTTGATATAGTTTTGGCTTTTGCCGGTGATTCAACTATAACTAAATTTTTTGACAAAATTCCCACCTCCGAATATGATAATTTCTGTATTATATCAAAGAATTTGACTTAAATCTATATTATTCATTATCTAATAGTATATATTCTTCCTTGTAAATGCTTAATCACATTCTTCATTTCTAAAATAGTAAGAATGCTATTTAATTCTATAACACTTATACCTGTCCTATACGCTATTAGGTCACAGTGAATAGGTTCCTCTGAGATACACTTTATGATTCTAACTTCATCATCACTGAATTGATTATGGTCTAATTCAACTGCTTTAAAATGCTTAGAATATTTCTTAACTAAAGATGGAATCTCTTCAATTATATCCTCAACAGACATTACAAGCTTTGCTCCATCTTTAATAAGCAAGTTAGTACCCTGACTAAATATGCTGTTTATATTGCCTGGGATAGCAAATACGTCTTTTCCCTGCTCCATAGCATGGTGTGCAGTAATTAAAGAACCACTTTTCTCAGTAGCCTCCACTACTACTACTCCTAAAGACAATCCGCTAATAATTCTATTTCTTTGAGGAAAATTATATGGTAATGGCTGAGTGCCTAAAGGAAATTCTGAAATTATGCATCCATTTTCTTGAATTTTGTTATAAAGTTCTCTATTTGAATTTGGATAAACAATATCCACTCCACATCCCAAAACCGCGATCGTTCTGCCTTTATTGTTCAGCGCACCTAGATGTACCTGTGTATCTATCCCTTTAGCCATTCCGCTTATTATGCTAATTCCAATACTTGAAAGTTCGCTAGCAATCTTTTCGGAAGCCCAATTCCCATATGAAGTTGATTTTCTGGAACCAACAATTGCGATGGAGATTTCATCCTCTGGGAGTAACTGACCTTTTAAATACAAAACTTTAGGGCTATCATGTATATATCTAAGACTATTAGGATACCTCTCATCAAGGTATGTTATAATTTCTACTTTGTATTTATCAATCTTTTTCAATAAGTTTTCGTAATATATGTCATTTCTATTCTTTATGATTTCGTGTTTTGTATTTTCTTTTATCTCTTTAATTGCTAAAACATCCTTTGTATCTATGCTCCATATGCATCTTAACTCACCAAGTTTTTTACCTAAGACATCAATGATTCTGTTACTTACTCCATTAATACTAGAGAGCCAAATTAAAATATCCCTGTTATTCATTTTCATCCACCCTTAAACATTTTCGTTTACCAATACTTTCTGTCAAGATTCCTGTATTGGATAGCCTCTGCTAGATGATGATATTGAATTAATTCATTACCTTCTAAATCTGCTATTGTTCTAGCAACTTTTAGAACTTTATTATACGCTCTAGCACTTAAGCCAAGTTTACTAAAAGCATCTTTAAGCAATTTCTTACTTTTTGTATCTAGTTTACAGTACTTATTAATAATCTTTGTAGTCAATTGTGAATTTGAGTAAATTCCATCATTTTTATATCTTTCTACTTGAATTAGTCTAGCCTTATCAACCCTATGTCTGATTGCTTTCGAAGATTCTATGTTCGTATTCTCTTCTCCTAAATCGTTATAAGATACTGGAGTTACTTCAACGTGTATATCCATCCGATCTAATAGAGGACCGCTTATTTTACCTAAATATCTATCTATATTTTTTTGACTACAACTACACTGATGAATAGGATCTCCATAGTACCCACATGGACATGGATTCATGCTAGCCACTAACATAAATTTTGTTGGATAAGTTAGTGTTGCATTTACCCGAGAAATTGTAACCATTTCATCTTCCATTGGTTGTCTTAAAACCTCTAAAACATTCTTAGAAAACTCAGGCAATTCATCTAGAAAGAGAATTCCATGGTGTGATAATGATATTTCTCCTGGTTTAGGAATTCTTCCACCTCCAATTAATGAAATAGCTGAGGTGGTGTGATGAGGGGCTCTAAAAGGCCTTGAGCTTATAAATGATCTGTTATTCAACAAACCAGCAATACTATAAATCTTTGTTATCTCTAGGGATTCTTCAAATGTGAGCTTAGGTAATATTGAAGGTAGCCTCCTTGCAGCCATAGTTTTTCCAGAACCTGGTGGTCCCAAAATTATAATATTATGATGCCCAGCAGCCGCTATCTCCATTGCTCTTTTCAAGGTATACTGTCCCTTTATATCTGCAAAATCATCATAGTACTTTTCTTCCTCATTAGTTCGAATTTGATTTAAAGTAGAATATGATTCAATTACTAACTCTTCATTTAAGAACAAAACTAATTGCTCTAAGTTTTTCACAGGTATTATTTCGATATTTTTAACTACACTGCATTCATCTCTATTATCAAAGGGGATAACTATTCTTTTCAGCCCCTGTTCCATCAAGGAAATAGTTATAGGTAGTGCTCCATCAACTCTACTAATATTGCCATCTAAAGATAACTCACCAATAAAGCAAGTATCTTCAAAAAGCTTGTCTTTTACTACTTCCATTGCTATTAGTAACCCAATTGCTATAGATAAATCTAATTGAGAACCTTCTTTTCGTGTATTAGCAGGTGCTAGATTTACAGTAATTCTACTTAAGGGAAATTCGAATCCACTATTTTTTATAGCAGTTCTTACTCTTTCCTTTGATTCTTTTATTGATATATCTGGAAGACCAACTATATTGAATGCTGGGAGGCCACGTGATATATCAGTTTCAACTTCTACGATTGAACCATCTAGTCCTTGCAATACACAGGTTTTTACTTTAGATAACATATGAGTATTCTCCTTTTCCTTATATGAAAACAGAGTAAAATATTAAGAACAATTGTCATATTTTAGTTTATTCTATAATTATTAATAATTCAATACTAAGTTTACTATTCCTTTAAATATTCGGAAAATAGAAAGACTTTATAAGAAACTCAATGCTTTTTTCAATAATTAAAAACTGCCATATGGCAGTTTTTAATTACATTTTCTCTAAATTTTTATAGTCAAATCCAAAGGTATCAACCATTGCTTTATGTATCTTTTGCTCTTCTAAAGGTTTATCACTATAATCCCTCTTAACACCTACAATACGATCAACTTCTTCTAGGCCTTCAACCACTTTCCCAAAAGCCGCATACTCTCCATCTAAATGAGGTGCACTTTCTACCATAATAAAGAATTGTGAACCTGCAGAGTCTGGCATCATTGCCCTAGCCATAGAAATAATCCCACGTTCATGCTTTAAGTTATTTTCAAAACCATTACTTTTAAATTCTCCTTTAATAGAATAACCAGGATCACCTGTTCCATTTCCATAAGGACAACCTGTCTGTACCATAAAGCCAGGAATTACTCTATGAAAAGTAAGCCCATTATAAAATCCTTCCATAACTAATGATATAAAGTTTTTGACAGTGTTTCCCGCCACATCTGGATATAACTCTACCTTAATACTCTTTCCATTTTCCATTTCAATCGTTACTATAGGTTTATTATTCATTATAATCCTCCTTGTAAACTTTCAAAATCTCAAAATATTTCTATTGTAATAACAAGTACTATTATATAACGTTTTCTATATTATTCAAACCCATAATTTATAATTACTATTTCTTACTTACCCTATATTATTAGATAAGCACCCATAATTGATAACTTTTGCCTGTCTATAAAAAATTGTAGCTATTCCTTGGGTAATATCCATAGTACGACATATATTAATAAATAAAAACACTAATCGTCTTTTATATCGCTTTTTAACTTCATGGATAAAATAAGTGTACTGGAACATAATATTATTATGTTAATTCATTTTATAATATACGGTTTATTAGGAATGATAATGGAAATATTTTGGACCGGTATCCATTCTCTTATATCAGGAGATCTGAATTTAATTAGCCAAACAAGTATTTGGATGTTTTTTATTTACGGATCAGCTGTATTTTTAGAACCTATACATGATAAAATAAGGAGGAAAAACGTAATCTTTAGAGGTATTACTTGGACATTTCTAATATTCATTATAGAATTATTATGTGGTTTTTTACTAAATTTATTAATTGGCTCTTGTCCATGGGATTATAAAGACTCAACTGTATACACACTAAATGGTTATATAAGGTTTGACTATTTCCCAGTTTGGTTTGTAGTTGGATTAGTATTTGAAAAAATACATGCCTTTCTAGATAAGGGATTTATAGGGCTTAGGTAATAATAATTATCTTATTATGTCCAAAAGGCATTTACAATATGATTGATTTTCTCACTAGAATTCAAATAAACTTCAATTATATCAAATCTATATTGACACTCTTTTATATTTTTTATTTTTATATAATTTTGTGCTACTCTAATAATTTTTTGCTGTTTTTTATAGTTTACAGATTCATATGGAAAACCATACTTATTATTACTCCTTGATTTTACTTCGATAAAAACAATAGTATGATCTATTAGGGCAATAATATCTATTTCTCCAAACTTTACCCTAAAATTCCTTTCCAGAATTTTATATCCATTCTTCAACAAAAAGTTAAGAGCAATTCTTTCTCCAATATTTCCAATAGTTCTTGTATTATTCATTGTCATCTTCCCTCTCCTTATCTAGGCTAAAAATAAAGGATAGAATTTCTGCAACAGCTGTATATAATTCTTCAGGTATTTCTTCAGTTAATTCTAACTTAACTAATTGGTCTACTAATACTTTATCTTCAATAATGTTTACTCCTTCTTCAAAGCCCTTCTCGATAATATTATCTGCAACTACCCCTTTTCCCTTTGCAATTACATAGGGAGCTTTGTTTTTTTCAGCATCATATTTTAAAGCTACAGCAACTTTATTCTCTTTTTTCTTCATTATAATCACACTCTTATATTTAAGTTATAGTTTAATAAAAAATCATCATCAACAAATATATTACTTGGAAAATTTGTTTTATCTTCTTTTAAATTAATTATTACTATTCCAAGTCCAAGTTTCTCTAAATTCTTTTTTAAATCTATAATGTTTTTTGAAAAGTATTCTATTAGTTCTTTTTCAATTATAAAATCTAATATTACCTTTTCATAATCAAAATTACATATAATCTCTACCTTCTTTAAATTTTTAGTATTTAAGGATATATAAAAAACATAGTTACTCTTTTTTGATTTATTTTTCTTTCTCATTATAGTTATATTACATTCATCATTCTCTTCATTAAACATTAAAGGTAATTGAACAAATGGAAAATAAGAATTAAATTTTTGATAAAGTTTCATATCTTGAAGCAAGCCTTCTAACTCAATACTAACCTCTTTATTCAAATTTTTATTGTTTGTTTTTAAAGATTGAATTTGTACGAAAAGACTATTGACTTTATTAATAAAGGATTTGATACTGTCTTTATCAAAACCATTATTATCTTTAAAATTGATAGTCTTAATGTCAATTTCACTAAGTTTATCTAATGTTTCAATAAGCAAGCTATTATCACTTGAGTTATTGACTTTTAGACGCTCAACAAAATCTAAAAATGGTCTAATCATTCCTTCCCCACTATCTAATAACTTGGTTAAGCTTTCATAATTATCTATAGATATTTCATGTCCTAATTTCATTAGCAAAACTGTTTTATTTGTAAAATCCATTGATGAAGTATTCTCACCCAATATTGATTTTAGACTCTTTTTTACCATTTCAGTAACATTAATAAACTCCCTGTAACTTGTTTCAACTTCCTTAGTATTTTTGTCTATAAAGTTATTATTGTTACTATTCAGTGGGTCATCTACACTAAGTACCTTTCCTGAATTCTCTGTATTATAATCAACTTTTATTAGTTTCATAATACTATCATTTAATGGAGATACGCCAGAATCAACCGTAATTATCTCCTCACCATTACCAAGATTTATAAGACTGTCTAATTTTTCAAGGTATTTATTGGTCTTAAGAATATTTTCTTGAGATAATGGCATTTTTAAGCTTAATATTGCTTTGATAATAAGTTCGTTTTCGGAAGTTTTCGGTATACTATAAGTATCTAGAACCTTATTAATAAAAAGCTTCAATTCTTTTTCTACTGATAATTTTTCAACACTAGCAATATTATAGTCATCTTGATAAATGGGCTGTAAAAAAATCTTATTATCTTCAATGCTTTTTACAAGAAAAGTCAATAATTTATTGTTTAAACTACTTAAATTTATATTTGTTTTTGCTTCTAATATTTCTCCATTTTCAAGTGCTAAAGTAATATCCTCTTCACTAGTTTCTAAAACCTTAGCCTTTAAAAATAATCCTTCTCTTAAAGATTTATCATTATTGAGTATTAAATTGTCATTTAAAAAAGTATTTGTTACTTTCATATTTATCACCAACATATCTTTTCATTTTTAAACATCAATAATCTTTGTTAAGAAGCTTATTCTATGTATCGAAGAAGGACCATATTTCTTAATTGCCTCTATATGGACTTTAGTACCATAACACTTATGTTTTTCAAATCCGTACTCAGGATACTCCTGGGCCCATTCTCCACACTTTCTGTCTCTGTATACCTTAGCTATAATTGATGCCGCAGCTATACCATGACATTTTTCATCACCTTTTATTATGTTTAACTGTGGTAAATCTACATCTATTTTTTCAGCATCAATCAAAATATAATCTGGAGTTATTGGGTTACCATCTCTATCTCTAAGAGATTCGATAGCTTTTTCCATAGCAATATGTGTACATTTCTTTATGTTCAGTTTATCAATTGTCTTTGAATCAACACTACCTATTCCTATAGCAACAGCATTTTTTGATATTATATCATACAGGATTTCTCTTTTCTTAGGAGTAAGCTTTTTAGAATCTTTCACTCCCTCAATCAGTAAATCAATTGGAAGTATAATGGCACAAGCTACCACATCTCCTGCTAAGCAACCTCTACCGACTTCGTCTATACAGGCTATTTTTCTATAGCCTTTACTCCATAATTCTCGCTCTATCTCTAGCATAATTTTGCCTCCATTCAATCATTATTCAACCATTGATATTTATCCCTTAATATAAGGTAAAAGCCTTCCTATTATTATCGGAAGGCTAATCATAATTCTTTATATCTTCAGGATATTCTAATGTAATCTGACCAATCAAGCCTCGTCTAAATTCATCTAATATAAGATGACTTACCCTAGTATAGTCAATCTCTTCTTTTCTCAGAAGGCAACCTCTCCTAAAAGCAATTTTCTCCATAACCTCGATTGGCTTATTATTTTCTATCTCTATATCATATCTACTTTCTAGAAAAGCTTGTTCTTTTTTTATTAATCTTTCAATAAACCTAAGAGCAAGAGTTTCTATGTCCATTATCTCATCCTTAATGGCACCTGTAAAAGCTAAATTTAATGCCACATTTTCATCATCGAATTTCGGCCAAAGTATCCCAGGTGTATCTAATAGCTCAATATTACCCTTTAACTTAATCCATTGCTTACCTTTAGTAATTCCAGGTCGATTGCCTGTTTGTGCACCTTTCCTTCCGGCTAAGGAGTTAATCAAAGTTGATTTCCCTACATTAGGAATTCCTACAATCATTGCTCTGATTGAAGTATTTTTAATTCCTTTTAATTCTCTTAACTTCATTTTTTCTTCTACTGCTTTATTGGCTTCATAAAAAATGTTGCTGATGCCTAGACTACTTACAGAGTTTGCTAATATAACAGATTGAGCTTTTGATTTATAGTGATCAATCCATTTACGGTTAACCCTTTCATTGCTAAGATCGCTTTTGTTCATAACAACTATCCTAGGCTTATTACCAATTAGCTTGTCAATGTCTGGATTTTTACTACTATAGGGAATCCTTGAATCAAGTAGTTCAATTACTAAGTCAACTAGCTTCAAATTATTGCTAATTAAATCCTTTGTTTTTTTCATATGCCCAGGATACCAGTTAATGTTCAACATTATCACCAACCTTTTTATGTACTAGCATATTAGTTTCAATATCTTAAAATAAACATTGGGACTGTAGCCAGTCCCAAATTTATTAATAATTTGTTTTCTCTTTTACTTTTGCTGATTTACCTTGTCTTTCTCTTAGATAGTTAAGTTTAGCTCTTCTTACTTTACCTCTTCTAATTACAACTAGTTTTTCAATTTTAGGTGTGTGTAGAGGAAAAGTTCTCTCAACTCCTACTCCATAGGAAATTCTTCTTACTGTAAAAGTTTCTCCTAATCCACCGCCTTGTCTCTTAAGTACAGTTCCTTCAAAGACCTGAATTCTCTCTCTGTTACCTTCTTTAATTCTATAATGTACTTGCACAGTATCTCCTACATTAAAATCAGTAACTTCGTTATTGATTTGTTCTTGCTCAAGCATTTTAATAATATCCATTTTATTACCTCCCTTCCTTCTAGACGTTCATGCATATCTGCAGAGGACCGCCCATTTTCCACAAATGAAATTGTATCATATAAATAAGAAAATTACAACTGATTTTTATGATAAGCTTTATCAACACTTTTTTATGCATTTTTCCCTTTCTCAATTATATCCTTTATTATTTCCTGTTGTTCTTTATCAAGGTTATTCATTTCAATAAGGTCTGGTCTTCTCTCATAAGTAACCTTTAGAGATTCATATTTTCTCCATTTATTTATTTCTTTATGATTCCCTGATAATAGGATCTCAGGAACTCCAATATCATTAAATAATCTTGGTCTTGTATATTGAGGGTATTCCAAAAGACCATTGAAATGGGATTCATCCTTAAATGATTCTTGGTTATTTAAAACTCCAGGTAACAATCTTACAATTGAATCAACTACAGCCATAGCGGCTACTTCTCCACCAGTTAATACATAATCACCGATGGATATCTCGTCATCAATATAATTCTCAATCACTCTATTATCTATACCTTCATAATGTCCACATAAAAGTATAAGATGTTTTTCTAACGATAATTTATTGGCAATCTCTTGATTATAAGTTTTTCCTTTAGGACTAAGAAAGATGATTTTACTTTTTTCTTCCTTTACTGAAGTAATTGCATCATATATTGGCTCAGGGCTCATTACCATACCTGCGCCACCACCAAAAGGATAGTCATCCACTCTTTTGTGTTTATCCTTTGAAAAGTCTCTTATATTTATACAATTAATGCCCACAATATTATTATCTACTGCTCTTCCTATAATACTGGTGCCTAAAAAATTCAAAAACATCTCAGGAAAAAGAGTAAGTATATCTATTTTCATTCAATCAGCCCTTCAATAGGTTCTATAATCATTTTTTTATCTTCTATACTAATATATTTAATAACATCTTTAATAGCAGGTATTAAATATTCTTTTTCTGTATTATTAGCTATATCTGCTCCTCTGACAACATAAACATCATTACTTCCAGGTTGTAAAACATCTACAATTTCCCCTAACTCTTTACCATCAATAAGAAAAACCTTAATTCCAATTATTTGGTGGATAAAATATGAGTCTTCGGGCAATTCAATAGCATCTTTTTCTTCGATGACAATATACTTATCTTTGAATTTTAAAACATCATTAATATTATCATGTCCTTTAAGTTTTAACATTACAAAGCCTTTACTATACCAAACTCTTTCAATTTGAATACAACTTTTATCATCTTCTATATATACAGAATTCAGTTTCTCAAATCTTCTATTATTGTCTGTTAGAGGCAATACTTTTACATCACCTTTTATTCCATGTGTATTAACTATTTTACCAACTCTAATATATTTCATGAGTACACCTACCATTTTCATAAAAAACATTGCACATATGTATAATATACCACTCAAACATTCAAATTAACAATATAAGTAAATAGGGGTTAGCTAAACTAATCCCCTATTGAATAATTTCTACGACTACTCTTTTATTTTCTTTAATTGCCGCAGCTTTTACTAAGGTTCTTATAGCTTTAGCTATTCTGCCTTGTTTTCCTATGACCTTTCCCATATCCTCTGGGGCTACCTTTAACTCAAGGATAATTGATTGAGTACCTTCAATTTCGTTTACTACAACCTCATCTGGATTGTCAACAAGTGCTTTTGCAAGTATTTCAACTAATTCTCTCATCTTACTTCACCCCCCCGAAAGCAATTATTCGGATTTTTTAGTAGCTTCATATTTTTCTGTAATTCCATTATTCTTAAATAAGTAATTGACTGTATCAGTTGGTTTTGCACCACTGTTTAACCATTTGATAGCTTTCTCATCATCAATCACTACTTCTTTTGGCTCTGATATAGGGTTATAGTATCCAATTTCCTCAATAAATCTACCATCTCTTGGTGAACGAGAATCTGCTACTACAATTCTATAAAAAGGTTTTTTCTTAGAACCCATTCTTGTTAGTCTAATTTTAACTGCCATTTTTTCACCTCCTTTAAAAAGTAAGATTATTTAAAAAGGTAAGTTAAACCTTCCTTTTTTCTTCATGGTTTTTTCCATTCCTGAAAATTTCTTAAGCATTTTCTTGGTTTCATTAAATTGCTTTAGGAGTTTATTTATTTCTTGAATACTCGTTCCACTTCCCTTTGCAATCCTTTTTCTTCTACTACCATCAATAATCACTGGATTCAGCCTTTCTTCCTTAGTCATTGACTGAATGATTGCCTCTATATGAACTAGTTCTTTTTCATCAACATTAAGATTCTTTAACTGTTTTGAATTTACCCCTGGAATCATCTCTAATATTTGGCTCATTGGTCCCATATTTTTCATCTGCTGTAATTGGTCTAGAAAATCCTCAAAAGTAAACTGTTGACTACGTAATTTTTTCTCTAATTCTAAAGCTTTTTTTTCGTCAAAGCTAGATTGAGCTTTCTCAATTAGGCTTAACATATCACCCATACCTAATATTCTAGATGCCATTCTGTCAGGATAAAAAGTTTCTAGCTGATCTAATTTTTCACCCATACCAACAAACTTAATAGGCTTATCGGTTACAGACCTAATAGAAAGAGCTGCTCCTCCTCTTGCATCACCATCAAGTTTTGTCAATACTACTCCAGTAATTCCTAACTTTGCATTAAAGGATTCTGCCACAGTTACTGCATCTTGTCCAGTCATAGCATCAACAACTAGTAATATTTCACTAGGCTTGACTTGACCTTTAATATTATCTAGTTCCTCCATAAGTTGTTCATCAATATGGAGTCTACCAGCGGTATCAATTATAATAAGGTCATTTCCATTCTTTTTCCCATGTTCTATTGCAGCCTTAGCAATATTAACTGGGTTTTGCTTATCACCCATAGTGAAAACTGGCACATCTACTTTTTCACCAACAACCTCTAGCTGTTTTATCGCAGCGGGTCTATATACGTCACACGCCACAAGTAAAGGCCTCTTGCCTTTTTTCTTTAGCAAGGCACCCAGCTTTCCAGAAGTAGTAGTTTTACCTGCCCCTTGTAGACCACACATCATTATAACTGTAGGTGGGATATTCGAAAATTCAATTTTACTTTCTTTTTCACCCATCAACTTAGTTAATTCTTCGTTTACTATCTTAATCACTTGTTGTCCAGGCGTTAAGCTCTCCATTACCTCATAACCTATAGATCTTTCCCTAACTGCATTCACGAATTTTTTAACTACCTTAAAGTTAACATCGGCCTCTAATAAAGCTAGTTTTACTTCCCGCATAGCATTATCAACATCTTTTTCTGATAGTTTCCCTTTGCCTTTAAGCTTACCTAAAGCATTTTGTAGTTTTTCAGCTAAACCTTCAAAAACCATCATTTAACCTCCTGGCCAATTTCTAATATTTCAATAATAATATCATTTATCCTTCTTATCTGATCTCCAGCTTTTATATACTTTTTTTCATCTAGTAGTCTAATAGCCATATCTGAATTATCTAATATATCTTTAATTTTCTCTTTGTTCTCAGAAAACTTTTTCACTAAACCCAGCTTTTCTTCAAAATTAAAAAGTTTATTTTCAGATCTTTTCAGCAAGTCATGTACTCCTTGCCTACTAATTTCAAGAAGTTCTCCAATTTCGCTTAATGATAGATCATGTATATAATAATATTCAATTATTGAATATTGTTTTTCGTTTAACAACTTTCCATAAAAATCGAAAAGCAAACCAATCTCAACAATCTTCTCAAACATTAAATCACCAGTTTCTTAGTGTAAAGTTTTTCACTTGACAGTAATATTTTATACTATGATTCATTCTTTGTCAACATAAACTCAGTAAAAAACACCTAAAACATTTAGCTTATCAACCTTAATTCTAATCCTCAAAAATAGCCTCAACAAAACTTAAAGGATTAAAATCTTGTAAATCTGCTATCTTCTCTCCTACACCAACTAATTTAACTGGTACATCTAGTTCAGATTGTACAGCTAAGACTACTCCTCCCTTAGCAGTACCATCTAATTTCGTTAATACTATCCCAGTTATATCACATGCTTCTTTAAAAACTTTTGCTTGAGAAACTGCATTCTGTCCAGTAGTTGCATCAACAACAAGTAATACTTCTTTTTTTGCATCAGGATATTCTCTTCCTACTACTTTAAATATTTTACTAAGCTCATTCATTAAATTCTTTTTATTGTGTAGTCTACCAGCAGTATCGCATATTAACACATCAGTTTTTCTAGCTTTAGCTGCTTGGATCCCATCAAAAATCACTGCTGCAGGATCTGAGCCTTCTTGATGTGCAATTATATCTACCCCCGCTCTATTGCCCCATTCCTGTAATTGCTCTATTGCTGCTGCTCTAAATGTATCACCTGCGGCAATAAGTACTTTTTTTCCTTCAGATTTTAGTCTTGAAGAAAGCTTACCTATAGTTGTAGTTTTTCCAACCCCATTTACACCTACGACTAGTATAATTGCAGGAGAAGGGTCTATATTTAGTTTCCCATTTTCATCTTTTGTTAAGATGTCTATTAGAACCTCTTTTAATAATCCTCTCACTTCTTTTACTTCATTCACTTTACTATCCTTTACTTTCAGTCTTAACTCTTCAATTATTTTTAATGATGTATTTACACCAATATCTGCACTAATTAAAACCTCTTCTAACTCTTCAAAAAGCTCTTCTTCTATTTTCTTATAAGATTTCAGTATTAAATCAATTTTTTCTGTAATTCCTTTTCTAGTTTTAGAAAGTCCGCTTTTTAATCTGCTAAAAAATCCTATATTATCAGAATTCAACTTATCTTCTTTTTCATTACCTTCATCACTATAACCCTTTTTATTATCATAATCATCTTTGCTTTTTTGTTCTTCATTTAGCTCTGAAGCAAAAATATTATTGTTATCATCATAATCCTTTAGATTATCATCTTTAAAGAATTCATCTAATTCTTCTTCAGTTAACTCAAATTTTTCAATAATAGATTCTTCAATAGACTTTTCGCTTATATCATTTTCATTATCTAAATTACTACTATTTTTATTGTTAACTTCTTTTATATCTTTTTTTCCCCTATTAAAAAAATCTTTAAACATTAAATACCTCCTTAGCTTGCTTTTTCGTTATTCTTTTCAGTTAATTTCACTGAGATCAATTTGCTTATCCCTTCTTCTTCCATAGTAATACCATATAAAGAATCTGCACACTCCATAGTTCCTTTTCTATGTGTTATTATAATGAACTGTGTTTCATTAGAAAATTCCTTTAAATAATCTGCATATCTGTACACATTTGCATCATCAAGTGCAGCCTCAATTTCATCGAGTATACAAAATGGTGTTGGCTTAGTTTTAAGGATTGCAAACAATAGAGCAATGGCTGTAAGAGCTCTTTCTCCACCTGACAACAAAGATAAGCTTTGAAGTTTCTTGCCAGGTGGTTGAGCTATTATTTCAATGCCACTTGTTAAAATGTTCTCTTCATCCTCTAGAAATATATCTGCTTTGCCTCCACCAAAAAGTTTCACAAAAACCTCAATAAAATTGGCCTTAATTATGTCGAAGTTTTCCTTAAATTGTTCCTTCATTCTTAAACTCATGTCTTTAATAACAACATCAAGTGATTCCTTTGCTTCAGCTAAATCTTTCTTCTGAGATGTTAAGAACTCAAACCGTTCACTTACCCTAACAAATTCTTCAATGGAATCTAAGTTAATATTTCCTAAAGCTCTTATTTTATTTTTAAGTTGGCGTATTTCATTTTGAACCCTGGTTACATTTTCAATATTTTTTCTAAAATTTAGCGCCATCTGATAAGTCATCTCATATTCTTCCCATAGCTTATTATTTATATTTTCTAGTTGCATATTATACTTTTCCTGCTTTATTTCTAGAGATGAAGCACTCTTTTGAATATCATAAATTTTCCTGTTCATTTCATTTAGTTTTTCTTGATCCGTGTAATATGTTTGCATAAAATTGCTTCTTTCTGACTTAACATCATCAAGCTTAATATCGTATTCTAAATGCTTTTCAGACAGCTTTTTCTTATCATTAAGTAGTAAATCTATTCTATCTTTTTCAAGAAGCACCTCTGTTTTATTGTTTTCCTGTTCTTTTATTTTTTTCTTAATATCTTCACTAAGATTAATACGGTTGTCAGCATAATTATCAATTGAATCTGCTATAGTTTTTAATTCTTGTTTAACTGTAGCAATCTTAATTTGTAGGTCTGTATTAGATTTGATGGACTCATCCTTTATGACTTTTTGTTTATCTGATTCCTTGGATAACTCTTCTGTTTCAAACTGAATGAGCTTCGCTTTTTTTTCTAAAACTTCTATTTCCATTTCTAAGTCAACAATACTTATATTAGATGTATGGTTTTCATTAGTGAGTTGATTTTGTTCTCCTATATATTTTTCTATTAATGAGTTGTTTCTCAAATTATCCGAATCAAACTGATTAAACTTATTTTCTAACTTAACTAAATCAACATTATACTTACTTAGACAATCATCAATACTTAATAATCTTGCTTCTAATTCTATTATTTCTTTTTGATATTTTTGAGCTTCTATATCTAAATTTGAATATTTATTATTTAGATCATTTATTTCTTTTTCTAACTCCTTTATCTGTCTATCCCTACCTAATATATTTGTTGTGCTAGTACTGAAACTTCCTCCAGTCATTGAACCGCCAGGGTTTAATATCTCTCCATCAAGTGAAACGATCTTATATTTATGTCCGCTTTTCTTTGAGAGCTCAATACCAGCATCTAAAGTTTCTACAATTAAGACACATCCAAGCAAATATTCAAATATATTATTGAAATTCTCATGATAATTAACCAACTCAGATCCAATTCCTATTAATCCATTGGATTGCAGTAGCTTTTTTTCTCCTATACTTAGTCCTCTAGTCTTAATTGAAGAAATAGGCAAAAAAGTTACTCTTCCTAGCTTGTTCTTCTTTAAAAACTCAATAATATCTTTAGCTTCATTTTGAGTTTCAGTGACTATGTTTTGTAATGATGAACCTAAGGCTACTT
>JBBAFY010000047.1:0-19987 GCA_041655135.1 Tissierellales bacterium | reverse complement strand
ACCTGCTGATATAGCTGCTTCTTCAACTGCTCTCTTCTCAACCTCTGTAACACCAGAAGGTACACATACAACAACTCTAGGTGAAAAAATTGAACGTCCTCGGCTTCCTTTTTTTATAAAATATTTTAGCATACTTTGTGTAATATCGAAATCGGCAATAACTCCGTCACTTAATGGCCTAATGGCAACAATATGTCCTGGAGTTCTTCCGATCATTCTTTTTGCTTCTTCACCTACTGCTAAAACATCTTTAGTATTAGTCTGTATAGCAACAACAGAAGGTTCTCTAATTATTATTCCCTTCCCTTGCATAAAAACTAAAGTATTTGCTGTTCCCAAATCAATTCCTAAATCTTTCGTAAACATATTTAATAAACCCATTATCTTTTGCTCCTTCCTAGTTAAAGCTTTATATTATATCTTTTTCTTTTAAACTAATATATTTATTGTTTCCAATAATAATGTGATCGAGTACCTTAATGCCTAAAATATCTCCTCCTTCATTTAACCTCCTAGTTATAGCTATATCCTCCTTGCTAGGTGCAGGGTCGCCACTAGGATGATTATGAACAAGAATTATCGAGGCACTACTTTTTGCTATAGCTTCCTTAAATACTTCCCTAGGATGAACTATAGAAGAATTCAAACATCCCACAGATATATCTTCGATAGCTATTACTTGATTTTTAGTGTCTAGCATAACTATTTTAAAATGCTCTTTCTTCAAATGTGTCATATCAAGCATTAGCAAATCAACAATATCAGTTGGTGAAGTGATTTTTGTCTTTTCTTTAAGTGTACTAATCATAACTCTTTTGCCTAACTCTACAGCTGCTAAAATTTGAGCTGCTTTGCACTCCCCTATTCCTTTAACCTTCATTATCTCTTGCAGGCTTGTATCGGTTAGAAAAGAAATCCCTTCTTTTTTGCCTGCTAAAAGCATCTGAGATAATTCAATTGCAGTATTTTCTCTGCTTCCCGTTCTAATAATTATAGCCAATAATTCTGTATTTGATAATGATTTAGATCCATATTTATAAAGTTTCTCTCGTGGTCTTTCATCCTCTGGTAAATCTTTAATCGTATAACTAAAGTCTCTTTCCATAGTCCCTCCCAAAGAAAATCAAAGAATTTTAGTATTAAAATGCCTTTCTAAGAGCTTATCAACCTTAACAATAGGTAGACCTACTACATTGGAATAGGGTCCTTCGATCCAATCTACCAAAATCTCACCGTAACCTTGAATACCATAAGCTCCAGCCTTATCCTTAAATTCTCCAGTACTTATATAACTCTTTATCTTCTCTGCTTGTAATTCTCTGAATTTGACTTTAGTTATTTCATAATCTACGATTTTTTTTCCTGTACTTGTGTCTATTATTGCTATACCTGTAATTACAGAATGTTCTTTACCACTTAAGCTTTGGAGAATCTTATAGGCGTCTATTTCATCTTTTGGCTTTCCTATAATCCTATCCAAAAAAACAATTGTATCTGCTGCTAGCACTATTGCATCATAGTCTAAATTTTTAGAAATATCTTCTGCCTTTTGAAAGGCAAGAGACATAACTACCTGAAAGGGATTGTCATTAAAAGAGATATTTTCTTCAATATGACTTTTAATTATTTGAAAATCCACATTATATCTTTCTAGTATTTCCCTTCTTCTTGGAGATGAAGATGCTAAAATAATTTTTTTCATAATATCACCTATAATCTTTTATACATAAAGAAAGCTAATAAAAATCCAATTGCACTAGCAATATTTATATCAATAATAAACCCAAATGTAAGCTCTATAACACTTAAATCTAGATGTACCGGTGTCTTAATCCCGATAGGATAACTATAAGCCAGTAATGGAATCTTATCCCCTAACAGGTTTCCAATTACTCCGCCTAGCACAACCCCAATAATAATCAAAGCAAAGAAAAGCGCTAGACTCCTATTTTTTGGTCTCATGTTTAACCTCCTTATGCTAATTTTAGGTTTCCCTCATTATTTTTTTCATATTCTTCGATGTTAATCTTGAGCCTAACCCAACAAAATAACCAGTAAACAAACTCAATAAAGTCATAAAAGGAAAATAAGAAAAAATTTTCAGATTTTCCATTATAAGACTGGCTGCTAGAAGCTGTCCAGCATTATGAAATATTGCTCCAAAAATACTCACTCCTATTAGACTAAAATATCTTGAATAATATCTAAATACTATGGTCATTGCTAAGGTGCTTAGAATTGCTCCAGAAAGACTATAGGCTAATCCTGAAAAGCTTCCTGTAGCTAATGCAAATACTATTGATCTTAATATGGCAATTACAAAGGCTTCTTTGTAGCCAAACAATACTAAAGAAATAAGGCAAACTATGTTGGCTAGTCCAAGCTTCATCCCTGGCAACAAAATAGGTATTGGAATCATTGATTCTATAATACTAAGGGCAAGTCCTAAGGAAACTAATAATGATAGGAAAATAAGTTTTTTAAGTCTCTTCATGCTACTCACCCTTTTCTAATAACTAATATGATCGATTTCATCAATTGAATTCTTGTCTGACTTTATCTCTACTATCATTCTGTTAGGTAAACAAACAATAATTTCACCCTGTGAAGATATCCAGCCTTGCTTAACATCTAACTTATCAGGACAATCTGCCTCTATAACCCTAACCCTTTCCTCACCAATCTCTATTTTATTATAGCCAAATTCTGTCTCTATATCTATAGTTTTGCCTACCATATTTGCCCCAAAAGAAACCTTTTTAATCTCCTTGCCATCTACCTGTACACTAACATACTTTTCACCAGTTGTTGTTGAATAATTCTTAACAAAATATATCCCTATTAAGCTCAACAATAACACCAAAATTATTAGAATCTTGTCCCATTTTGTCATCTGCTACATTCCTTTAAAATAATATTAATAAATAATTTTAAAAAATTTCTATACATATTAGACTAAAAACATGAAAAATGCATATTATCACATAATAAGTTTACCATTTACATATTCTATTTACAAGTTGTAATTTTTGTTTAGAAAAGGTGAAAAAACATACCACAGGGTTAAACCAGTGGTATGTTTATATGTTAAAATTTCTTTATAAATGTTAGTTAGCTTATTTAAAAAATCCTCTATATTCTCCATACCCTTCCGTTTCTAAATCTTCCTTCTTAATAAATCTTAAGGCAGCACTATTTATGCAGTATCTAAGACCTCCTAATTCTCTTGGCCCATCAGTAAAAACGTGACCTAGATGAGAATCTCCATGTCTGCTTCTTACCTCAGTTCTTATCATTCTATGACTTTTATCAAGCTTTTCTATTACATTTTCATTCTCTAGTGGTTTTGAAAAACTTGGCCATCCACAACCTGAATCAAATTTATCCTTTGATGTGAATAATGGTTCTCCTGTAACAATATCTACATAAATACCTTCTTCATTATAGTCCCAATATTCATTTTCAAATGGTCTTTCTGACATGTTTTCCTGAGTTACCCTATATTGAAGAGGAGAAAGTTTTTTCTTTAATTCTTCATTGCTTGGTTTTTGATATCTGTTTTGTTCCATTTTTTCACCTGCTTATATATATTCTTAAATATATTATTACCCTATTTCCTAGGGTTCATTTAAGATTAATCTTAATTCAAACTATTTGCAGTAAGAATTTTTTAGTTACATTATGTGCATATTTATATTGAGAACTGTTGAAAAAACAAATATAAGAAAGGATGATTTAATAGTGAAAAATCATGTGAAAAGAGATAAAATCACTGTAAATACCATATCACCAGCAAATGATGTAAAGTCAGTATCAAACTCTCCTATTCAAAACGCACAAGATGCCAACTTCTGTGTATATGCAGGTATGAGGCATGCTGTTGGTTCTATTATAAAAAATGAGGACGGCTCAGAAGTTGTCTGCTCAGAGGATGGTTCTTGGCAAAATAAAACAAACTAATTTTTTCTAATAATAGCGTAACACAAATTTCTACAATTAATATAATGTATTAAGGTTAAAGCTTAACTTTATTAATTGATAGGAGGTAGCATTATGGCTGATGCAAAAGGATGTTTTGGAGGAAATGGAAGTGAATTACTGTTTTTCTTCTTAATATTAGTAGTTTTATTTATGCCATATGGCAGATATTAAAGTTTAACAAGATATGATAATGAAATGACCACAGATTAAGCTTGTTTTAAATTTTATATCAATAATTTATCATGAATATATTAAGGCTTAAAATTTTTACTAAATGTTATTCTACTAAAAAGCTCCCCTAGTAAATAAAATGTATTTACTAGGGGAGCCTTGATTTATATAGGGGAAACTCTTGGGTTTTATAATAATTCTATTACTTACTATTTTAAGTTTGAAGTAGTAAGTATCTTCCTTAATACAGATTTCTTTCTTCTAACTTTGTTTTCTTCAAGATTTTCATATTCATAATTCCAATAAACATCACCTTTAAGTACACATGAATCATAATCATCAAGGATAGCTCTTACTTCTTTAGATAATAGGAACAATGCTATTATATTTGGTATAGCCATAATGCCCATGAACATATCTGCCAATTTCCAAACAGATGTTGCATCTATGATTGTACCAATTACTAGAGCTGTTATAGATATGGCTTTAAACATATTTACTGTTATAGCTTTAGAGTTAAATACCATTTTTACATTTGACTCTGCAAAATAATACCAGCCAACAATAGTTGTAAGTGAAAAAAATGATAAGCAAATTGATAAAAACATGCCACCAAATATTCCAAACCCTGATGCAAAACCATTTTGAGTCATTACAGTAGCGCTTTCCGTCATTTCTAATGCAGATATGTTATGATTATATGCTCCTGAAGATAAGTTTACCATAACTGTTGATAAGCAAATTAAGAATGTTGAAATAAATACTCCTATCATCGCAGTAAAACCTTGCTCCGCAGGGTGTTTAGTATCAGCAACTGCATGAGAATGTGGTGTTGAACCCATACCTGCTTCGTTTGAGAAAAGTCCTCTTGAGAGCCCAAATCTAATAGTCTGTTGAACCGTAATACCAAGTGCTCCACCTCCAATTGCTGCTGGAGAAAATGCACCTGTAAAAATACTTTTTATTGCAGGTAAAAAGCTTCCTAAATTCATAAGAATTATTATTAAGCTACCTAAAATATATGCCCCTGCCATTGTAGGTACTACTTTTTCTGCAAAGGACGCTATTCTTCCCATACCACCCATTAGTATTAGAGCAACTATTATTGATAATCCTATTGTTACACTAATAGTGGGTACTCCAAATGCCTCGCTTACAGAACCTGCAACAGAATTTGATTGTACCATTACACCTACAATACCCATTGCAGCAATACAAGCAATTGCAAAGAATAATGATAATTTTTTTGATTTCAAGCCATGTTTGATATAATAAGCAGGTCCGCCTACTAGCTGCCCGTCTTTAATTTCTCTGTATTTTTGTGCTAGTACTCCTTCGCTGAAAATAGTAGCCATTCCCAAAAATGCTGATACCAACATCCAAAATGCAGCTCCTGGTCCGCCAGCTGCTATAGCTGTAGCAACGCCTACTATGTTTCCTGTACCAACTTGAGCTGCAACTGCTGTAGATAGTGCCTGAATAGGTGTCATTTTCCCTTCTTCTACTGGCTCCTTACTATTTAGTCCTGAAAGCATCTTCTTTAATGCTGGAAATAATCTAGTCACTTGTATAAACTTAAGTCTAATTGTCATGAAAATTCCTGTACCTAAAAGAGCAACTATAAGTACATAATCCCATAAGACTTTGTTTATGGAGTCAATAATGATAATAATGGTTTCCATATTCATACTCTCCTTTTATTAGTTTATATAAGTTGATAACAACAACGGGGTATCGTTTTCCTTCAAGTAGATTATGCTATCATTTTCTATATACTGATTATAACTAGCTACCTTCAAAAAACTACAGAAAGTTACGTAACAAAAAAATATTTTTTTTTTATAATTTTTCTGCAATAAAAAAAGGGTTGAAGAATAATCATTCTTTTCAACCCTTTTCACTACTTTATGTTGCAATAATAAATCATACCATTAAAAAATTTTTTAAGATTTACCTTCCCTCTTTTTTTACTCTTACCTCTAATGAAATCCATTTCTATTTTTATTTGCTCAAAATTATATAATCCATTAGAGTATTCAGTAAATATTTCATTCATGTAGTCCTCTATTCCTAAGTTAGCAAGATTAATCATTCCTACAGTAGCAGTCCTTCTTATCCTTTGCTCCATAGTTTTAACTTGGTCTGTAAAGTGACTACATAACTCTTTCACAGAAAAATCAGACATATCTTGCTTTGTATCGAGCAAATAGTTAATGATATTAATTATATCTTGGCTTCCGTTTTCTCCAATAATTCCAATTCTATGCATTACTCTCTTTACTTCCTCTATGTTATCTTCTGGAATTTTTATATCTTCATCTTGTTTATTAGAAAACAAACTCTGAATTTGAATTAATTTTCGATTCATATTTAATTTTTCTTGAACTTTTTGAATAACGCTTTCAACCTCTATAGCATTTATTGGCTTATTAATAAAATACTCAATTCCATTTTCATATGCTTTGCCTATCATATCCTTAGAAGTCACCTGTGATACCATTATGAATTGCATATCAGGAAATTTGCACTTTGCTTCCTTTACTAGTGTTATTCCATCCTTTCCCGGCATCAATAAATCCACTAGTACTATGTCAGGTTTTAAGTTTTGTATTTCTAATAGACCTTTAATTCCATCATTAGCCGATCCTAATACTGATCCTAACTCTCTGTCAAATATTACTTTTTCCAATATTTTAATAATATTATTATCATCTTCAATAATAAATATATTCATCTCACACCTCCAGAGATTCTTTTGGTATGTAAACACTGAATATTGATCCTTTACCAACTTCAGAGCTTACAGTAATCTCACCACTAAAATGAACTTCAACTATTTCTTTGACAACACTTAATCCTAATCCCCTGTTAATCTCACCTGTAGTATAATTTATTTTAGTAGAAAACCCTGGAGAAAATATATGATTTAAGTTTCCTTCTTCTATTCCTAAACCTGTATCAGTGACTATAAAAGTATGTTGATTCTCTTTGATTTTGTGAATAAGTTTAATCTCAAATTGCTCCTTTGAATCTGGTATTGAATCTATCCCATTCATAATTAAGTTTCTAAGTATTGACATAAGATAATAATGCTTGGAGGTATAAAAATTATCTCCTGCTTCAAAATGCAATTCAATATTCTTCTCTTTAAAATCTACTTCTCTTTTCATGGATTCATGTAATATGTTCAATATCTCTTTGAAATTCATACCCTGATCTTGTAGCTTGTTTTCAGTAATCTCTCTCATTCCTCTTAGAACTAAACCATATTCTTTTTTTATTTCATGAACATCTCTCGCTATGGTTATTGCCCTGTCTGCCCAATTGTCTCTATCCTGATCTAATTTAATTATTTCAAATAATCCATAGGAGTTAGACATCACTCTTTCTATGTTATTCATATTCTTTTCCATCCAATACATCTCAGTTTTTAATTGTGCTGTTAGCCAAAGTAGTCTTCGGTATCTATTTTCATGCTCTTCCTTTAAAAGTAGCATTCTATAATATTTTAGTCCATTTAATGCTAGCCATACTATACTTGAACGCACTATGGCTACTAACAATAAGGTAGTTATAATTCCTAAATCAAGCTGTGAAACACCAGCTGTTACTCTTGCCAATACCTCAATTATATTTGCAAAAAAATCACTAATAATCATAGTTAAAAATAACTTATTAATGTCGTCCTTTACGTTTCTTCTACTAAATAACGAGTATATAATACAATAAAAGGTATAGAATAATATCTCAAATTGGTATGACCAAAGGACCTCGTTAATACTGCCGTTTTTTATGTAATATAGAAGTATTCTTAGGAAATATGTAAATACTCCTGATGCAATACCTGTCTGAATTGGCTTTAAATCTTCATAAAGAAAAAGAAGCAATGCTAAGAAAACTATACCTAATGAAACTCTAAAATCAGTAGCTAAAAACCCAATATTCATTTGGGAAAACAAGGCAACTATTAAAGATACAGCACCTACTTTTATTAGTTTTTTCAAATTAATCCTCTCCTAATTCTTGGCTACAGAGTTAATAAGCTACATACAGTTTATCATGAATTCTTTATATATACAAAGGTCTGATTTACAAAAAACTGCATCTTAATATGAAAAAAACCTGCTAATTTAGCAGGTTTTTTGATTCTATTTTAGAAGTTTGTATCATTTCAATAGCATCCTTAGGACACTTCTTAGCACATGCTTCACAGCCAATACATTTATCCTCTATTATTGTGTGTTTTGCCTTCAGTTCTCCTTCAATTGCATCTACTGGACACTGTTTTTTACAAATAGTACATCCTATACATTTCTCATCATGAATGTATGCCTTTTTTCTACTTGCAAAATCTGCCCATATTGCTTTAGTTGGACACTTTTCCGCACATATCATACAATTTGTACATTTTTCATAGTTAATTGTAGCAAGATTGTTTTCAAACTCCATGGCACCAAATGGGCATGCCTTTACACAGATTTGACATCCTATACATCCTACAGTACATTTTACCTTAACGTCTTTTCCAAACTCCTTACTATTACAGTCAACAACAACTTTTTGCTCGTAAGGAACCATTTTAATAACAGCCTTTGGACATTCGGTCACGCATCTCTCACAGGAAGTACATTTTTCTGGATTTATTACTGCTATTCCATCTATTATATCAATTGCATCAAACTGACATACGCTTACACAGGTACCCAGTCCCATGCAACCATAAGAACACGCCTTGCTTCCACCAGAAACTAAGGCCGCAGCTTTACAATCTTGTATTCCTGCATACTCAAATTTTTCAAAAGCATTGCACCTAGTGCCTCCACAAGTAACTCTAGCTACTTGCTTTTCAACACCACCTGCAGTTGCTCCCATTATTTCTGCAATTCTCTCTGCACTTACTGCTCCACCTACAGGACAGCCATTTACTGGTGCACTTCCACTAGCTATTGCACTAGCTAATCCATCACACCCTGGAAATCCACAGGCTCCACAGTTGGCTCCTGGTAAAGCTCCTCTTACCTCTTCAACTTTTGGATCCACTTCAACTGCAAAGACTTTAGCTGCTACTGCTAGACCAGCTCCAAATACAAGACCCAAACCACTTAAACTTACTACAGCAGTTACTATACTATTCATTGCCTCATTCACCTCCTATATAAGTCCAGTGAAACCTAGAAAAGCTATTGACATAAGTCCTGCTGTAATAAGTGCAACAGGAAAACCTTGAAAAGCTTCAGGCACATCAGCTAAGGCAAGTCTTTCTCTTATACCAGCAAAAAGCACTATAGCTAATGTAAAACCTAAGGCAGCTCCTACAGCATGAACCACACTTTCTAGCAAATTCAATTCCATTTGGATATTCATTATTGCAATACCTAAAACTGCACAGTTAGTAGTAATAAGTGGTAGATATACCCCTAAAGCTTGATAAAGCGTCGGGCTAGCCTTCTTAACAAATAATTCTACTAGTTGTACTAAGGCTGCAATTATCAATATAAAAACTATTGTCTGCATATACTCTAATCCAAATTTATCTAATATTGATACCTGAGCTACATAAGTTGCAGCAGAGGCTATGGCCATAACAAATGTAACTGCTGCCCCCATACCTACTGCAGTTTCAACTTGCTTAGATACGCCAAGAAAAGGACAAATACCTAAGAATCTTGACATTACAAAGTTATTAACTAATATTGAGCTAAGCAAAATTGTAAAGATACTCATCTATATCTCCCCCTGACTGTTCAAAGCTCTTTTTTTAGTAATCCAATTCTTAAATCCAATTAATATTCCTAAAGCTAGAAAAGCACCAGGAGGTAATATCATCAATAGTGCTGGCTTATATGCAGCTCCGAAAAGCGATAATCCAAAAATAGATCCTGCCCCTAAAAGCTCTCTTACTGATGCAAGTATAACAAGGGCTAGAGTAAAACCAAGGCCCATTCCTAAACCATCTGCTATAGACCTAATTGGACCAAATTTAAAAGCAAAAGCTTCTGCTCTGGCTAATATTATACAGTTAACAACTATTAGTGGAATGTATAATCCTAAGGAAGCATATAGTGCAGGTACATAAGCATTCATAATCATCTGTATCAAGGTAACGAATGAAGCAATTATTACAACAAAGGCTGGAATCCTTATTTTATCTGGTATAACCTTTCTCAAAAGTGATATAACCAAATTTGAACCAATTAAAACGGCAGTTGTAGCCAATCCCATAGACAGACCACTCATAGCTGAAGTGGTAACTGCTAGTGTTGGGCACATACCAATCAATTGTACAAATGTAGGGTTTTCATCAATTAATCCATTTTTCAAATCCTTTAAGCTCATAGCTTCACCTCCATTAATGTAAATCTATTTTGCAAGCTTACTAGTGAAAACATCTATAGCCATATTTACACCGTCTGCTACAGACATTGTAGTTATTGTAGCTCCAGAAATTGCTTGAATTTCGCTATCTTTAGGAGCTGACTTCACTACTGATATATTTGAAGATGTTTGTTTGCCAACAAATTGATTTTTGAATTCTGGTTTAGTTGAATTAGCCCCTAAACCTGGTGTCTCAGAGTGGCTAACTACTTTCATACCAGTGACTTGTCCATCCACAGAAATACCAGTAATAATTTCAATGTCTCCACCGTATCCAGAGGATCTAGCTTTTATTGTATATCCAACTAATTCATCTGCAGAATTCTTCCCAGTGAAAACTTCTTTAATTTTATTGTTTTCAGTAACTATTGCATTAAATTCGCTTTCATCTAGAGGCTCAAATTTTTCAGCAGATGGAAGGACTTCTTGTCTTGCCTTATTATTCTCCTGTTCCTGAACCTGTGCAATTTTTTCACTTGTTGCTTCATTAGCAAATGCAAGAAGTGTGGCAGCTATTGCTGTTATAACAAAAAGTATTAAACCAAGCTTAATAATCTCACGCATTCTGCTTCACCTCCCCAAATACTTTTGGGCTAGTATATTTATCTATTAATGGTGCTACAATATTCATTAGAAGTATCGAATAAGATACACCTTCTGGATATCCACCTTTGAGTCTGATTATAGCTGTTAATAGACCTGCTCCTATTCCAAATATTATCTGTCCCTTCCTAGTAACTGGAGAAGATGAATAGTCTGTAGCCATAAAAAACGCTCCCAGCATTAATCCACCAGCAAGTAAGTGATAAGCAGTATTTTCTACTCCACCACCAAAAGCAAGCATTATAACTGCTACTGTTCCTATATAGGTAAATGGTATTCTCCAGTTAATCACTCCTCTATATAGTAAGTATATTCCACCAATTATCAGTAAAATAGCAGACGTTTCACCTAAGCTACCACCAACATTTCCTAGTAGCATATCCGTTAATGAAGGTAAAGTTCCTTCAGCTTGTCCTTTTAATATAGCTAAAGGTGTTGACGTAGTTACAGCATCAACCCCTGGTTTTACCCAATCAGTCATTATTGTTGGCCAAGATGCCAAAAGCATTGCTCTAGCAGCTAGGGCAGGGTTCATAAAATTATGCCCTAATCCACCAAAAAACTGTTTTACAATTGCTATAGCAAATGCAGAACCTATAACTGGTATCCACCATGGTGCAGAAGCAGGTATGTTAAAAGCTACTAGTAATCCAGTTACTACTGCACTTAAATCATTTATAGTTATTGGTTTTTTTCTAGCTTTCTGAAATATAGCTTCAGTAGCTACTGCTGACGCTACAGAAAGAGCGATTAACATGAAAGCATTCAATTTAAAGAAATACACACTGGCTAATGTTGCAGGAAGAAGTGCAATAATCACATCCAGCATTATTCTAGAAACAGTTTCATCTGACCTTATATGTGGAGAAGATGATGCAATTAATCTATTATCCATTATTATCCCTCCAATCAATTAGCTTTTCTTCTTTTTGCTAACACTTCTTTTTTTGCTACCTTTATTGATTGTAGTAGTGGTCTCTTAGATGGACAAACAAAAGAACATGAGCCACATTCTATACAATCTAATACATGATATCTTTGGGTATCATCATATTGTCCTTTTAAAGACAACTGACTAATAAATAGTGGTTGTAAATTCACAGGACAAATATATACGCACTTACCACATCTAATACAAGGATTAGGCTCTGGAATTTTAGCTTCTTTTTCATTTAAGACTAATATTCCTGAAGTTCCCTTAATAACAGGCACCTCATCTGTGAATTGAGCTAGCCCCATCATTGGTCCACCCATTATTATTTTACCAGGAGCTTCTTTAAATCCTCCACACTGAGCAATAATATCTTTAAATGGTGTTCCTATCTTTACCATAAGATTTTTGGGTGTATTTATTGCACTACCTGTTACAGTAACTATCCTTTCTACTAAAGGCATTCCAATTTGTATTGCATTAGCAATTGAATATGCAGTACCTACGTTGTTTACAATAACTCCTACATCCATTGGAAGTCCTCCAGATGGTACAACTCTACCAGTCGCAGCATTTATAAGTCTTTTTTCATCGCCTTGGGGATACTTAGCTACAAGGGATATTACTTCAATATCAGAATCCTTTTCTGCTGCTTTAACCATTGCGCTTATAGCATCTGGTTTATTATTTTCAATTCCTATATAACCTTTATTTACTCCTACTGCCTTCATTAATGCCCTAAGTCCATAAACTACCTTTTCTGGATGCTCTAGCATCAATCTGTGGTCAGCAGTTAAGAAAGGTTCACATTCTGCACCATTAAGAATGACAGTATCAATTCTTTTATCTGGCGGTGGAGATAATTTCACATGTGTAGGAAATCCAGCTCCTCCTTGTCCGGTTATACCAGCTTCTTTAACAATCTCAATAATTTCTTCTTTAGTAAGTTTTTCAATATCCCCCTTAGGTTTAACGTTTTCATGAATCTCATTCAATCCGTCTGATTCTATTGTTATACACATAACTCCACTTCCAGTTGGAGTATCCATTGAAGATACTTTCTTAACTAGACCTGAAACACTTGAATGCACTGGTGCAGATACAAATGCCTTGGCTTCGCCAATTTTCTGTCCAACCTTAACCTTGTCGCCTACTTTAACAATAGGTTCACATGGAGCTCCTATATGCTGTTGCATTGGAATAATAACTACCTTTGGTTCTTCAGCTTTTTCTATCTCAGCTTTTTCTGAGTACCTTTTATAGTGTGGAGGATGTATTCCACCTTTAAAAGTAAAGCTCTTAAGATTCATACTCTTCACCTCTTGCTAGTTAGTTTTATATTTGCATGATTCCAAAATAACCTATTCTACCCTTGTATACAAAAAACCTGCATTGACAAGAAATAAACAATATCAATGGCTATTTCTCCTGTTTATCAAAAACATGTAGAAAAAGCTTAAATATTGTCTTAATGACTCTTTTTATGCAGTTCTAGACTAATAAAATAGGACCTTTATTCTAGGCCCTTATTCACTTACGTATACAATTGTAACATCTTTTTCACTTTATGTACACACTTTGGCGATTTTAGTCATAAAATTAATTTTTACATTATTTGTTTAATTCCTCAATGTTTTCATTTATGTAATCTTGAACCCATAAGATAACTTTTGGGGTGTTCATACTAATCTGTCCCAATAGTTTTTTTATCTCTTTTGTACAGAATATAAATTTCTTATTATTTATCTTATGAAGATATAAAATATCAATTTTTTCTTCTCTGCTCAATATGGCTGATATTGTACTACCCATATTACCTATTGGTGCTCTATCAATATTGTCGTGTTTAAATGATGCTACTACCTCAGTTCCTTTACCCTTCTCTGAAATAATATGGAAATCACCATTTGCTCTTAATGCTGCCGATTTAAAAAGCGATAATCCAAGTCCTACACTTCGTGTTGTTCTGGTTGTGGTAAAGGGATTATCTACAACAATAAGTAGTTCTTCATCCATACCTCTTCCATTATCTCCTATGGTTATTTGAAGAAGATTTTTTTCTAATTCTTCAATAATAGCAATTTTTATTAAACTAGCTTTAGCGCTTATGGAGTTTTCTACCAAATCTAATATGTGTAATGATAATTCTTTCAATTTATATCACAACCTGCCTTAAGATAATCTATTACTGAACTAACTGTAGCTCTACCTAAGTCCATATGATAATCTGCTTCACTTATACTAAAAAGATAATGAGCATCAGAATTATTGACAATCTTATATTTTTCTAGATTTAATACACCTACCATTTTTTTCAACCTTTTCATGTCATGGACTTCTATTGTTCTTATATCTATATTATCAGGGAAAAATCCCAATGTCGATAATATACTAAACGAGCTGTTGTCTACATGAGCAGGAACAACAACCCCATTATGCTTCTCGACTAGGTTAAATATTTCTTCTAAAGAATATTTGCTGCTACCCAAAAGCATTTTTTCCACTTTCCCTATAATATTATCTTCTTTATCAAATAAAAGTTGTTCTCCAAACAGTATCTCCTTATTTGTAATATTGGCAAGGCTGTCATATATTAAATCCTGGAAACTCATTCCATCTTCAACGGTTGAGAAGTAGCATAAAACATGTACTTCCTCTCTTGTGGTTACCTCAATACCTGGAACTACTAAAATTTCTCTTTTCTTGGCTACTTCTACAACTGCTTCTAAGTTTAGCATGGAATTATGATCTGTAACGGCTATAATCTTTAAACCTTTTAAAAACGCCATATTGACTATGTTATTAGGTGTCATATCCTTATCTCCACAGGGGGATAAACCAGAGTGAATATGAAGATCATAGGCTAATTTCATATTAAAGTCCAATTTCTTTTAGTTTACTTGTTACTTCAAATGCACTAAGTCTTGATTTTAGAAGGGGAATCCCAACTTCTTTAGCCTTTTCAATAGCATCCTTTTCTATCTCCATTCCCTCTACAATTATAATTCCAGATAAATCTACTAAAGTTGCAACTGCAATAATGTTTATATGTGTTTGAATTGTAATCCATAGATTATTCTTTTCAGCCTTAGACATCACTATGCTTAACAAGTCTCCAATATAAACACCTTCTGCTTCTCTTTCCTCTAATTCAGTTCCCACTACTACTTCAAGGTTTAATTTATCAATTATTGTAGAAAGTTTCATAAATTCCCTCCAATTTCTACTTGTTTTTTATTCTTTCCTTTAAAACAAATATACAATCTTCTATGTTGGCATCTCCCCTAACTATATCTTCAGCAAGTGCATTACATGAAGGAGCGCCACATGAGCTACAATCAATTCCTGGTAGTTCTCTGCGTATTTTATTCAAAAGTTCTATTTTTTTTATGGCCTTGTTAATATCATTATCTAAAACCATTACTCCCTTTGGAGTTATTTTTTCTGTCCAATTTATAATCCCTTGAGCTACAATCTCGTTTATATATTCGTCATTATTAATTTCAGACCCTTCAGTTGACCGAGCAATATTTCTTATTCTTGCTTTAGCTATAAAAGGGTTTTCTACGTTAAGAGGCCCTCCTACACAGCCACCTATGCATGCTAGTCCTTCAAAATAATCTATACTATTTAACTTTCCAAGCTCTATTTCTTCAAGTACTTTAATTACATTTTCTATTCCATCTACTGCCAGGTAGTTCTCTAATCCAATGGCATAGCTTTGTCCACCAACTCTTCCCCATCCAATCCCTTTTGGAGAAGCCTTAGTATGATTTTCTGTTTCCTGTATATCTTTATAATTTTTTATTATATCTCCATATATTGATTTAATAGAAAATGCTCCATTAAGATAAGACTTTTTTATCCCAATAGGTCGTTTTATACTAGTTACCTTTGCTGGGCATTGTGCCAAATAAAAGATACCAATATCATCAAATTCTAACCCTAGTTTATTCATGGCTGTTGTTTTTACTATTCTAGCTGCCACTTCCATTGGAGACTCAACTTTAACAATATTATCAATTAAAGTCGGAAATCTAACTTGAATAATTCTAAGAATAGCAGGACAAAGAGAAGAAATTACTGGTTTTTGTATATTGTTATTCTTTAAAATATCTCTAATAGCTATTGTTATTACATCTGCTGCCCGACCTTCATCATAAACATAATCAAAGCCTAAAGCTTTAATTCCAGAAAAAACTCTATTCATATCTACACTTCCACTAAACTGGCCATATAATGACATAGGTGAAATAGCAATATTATACTTGAAGTTTCTTAATACTTTCAAATCATCTGCTATGACATCCTGAGCATGGTAAGGACATACTCTGATGCATTCTCCACAATCAATACATCTATCCTGAGTAATTACTGCCTTTTTTTCCCTTATTCTTATGGCTTCAGTAGGGCACTTTCTCATGCAATTTGTACAACCATTGCATTTATCATCATCTAATACTACAGAGTGAAAATACTCATTCAACTTAATCACCCCTACTTATTTTATATAGTTAACTTATACTTCATGGAGACAATGGTTTCCTTTTGTTCTTGTGACACGATATTGAAGACATCAGCGCATCTTTTCATATTTGGTATACCCATACCTGCTCCAAAACCTAGCTCTCGAACTTGATTAGATGCAGTAGAAAACCCTTCTTGCATAGCTAACCCTATATCTTTGATTCCTGGACCTGTATCATGTGCTGTAACATCAATTTCATTAGAAGAAATGGAAACTATTATCTTCCCCCCGTATGAATGAATGACAATATTCATTTCTGCTTCATAAGTTGCGATTGCAACTCTTCTCACTATTTTTGAATCAATGCCTAATTGATTTAGTACTTTTTTTACATTACTTGATGCTTCCCCTGCACTCTTGAAGTCATTCTTTAACACCATATATTCTAATAAAATCGTATCATTATTTTCATTCATTTATCTTAGCACACCCTCTATTTTTACTCCTAGCAAGCCTTTCTCAAAGAGTTTTCCACTGGTGGTATATAGAGTGTATTCTGTAGTCATCAATGTAATATCTTTTTCTAGTGCTAAATCGATTAATTCTTTATTTGGCATCTTTCCTCTAACAAATACAATAGCAAATAGATCTGCGACCTCGGCGGTTCTTATTACCTGTGGATTTGTAAGTCCTGTTAACAGAATGGATTTTTCATTAACATAGGCAAGTACATCACTCATTAAATCAGAGCCAAATGCTGAGAACACCTCCCGTTCTAAAAACTTCTCACCAACTAATACTTTGGCCTCTAATATGTCTCTAATTTCAAGCAGTTCCATTTTTTCACCCCAATCTTATTTATAGAAAGTTACAATTTTAAAAATATGCTCAGTCATACTTGTTAAACTAATGTCATTATGTTCTAAAGTTTTTTACTAAATTTCAAAGTTTGATTTACTCAGGCTTAGTTAATCTATCTTCGCTTGATACTACATTAACAAATGCATCTTCATAAACTTCTCTAACACTTTCTAAGAAGCCATAGGCTTCTTCCTTTGCTTGAAATTCCCCTGCAAAAACCTTATATGTATCTCCTATATTGACTATATATCCGTTGTTTATATTGTTTCCCTTAATCTCATTAATGAAAATCTCTGCATTTGTTATACTGCTAAAGTTTCCTATCTGTACTCCATAATATACAGTAACAGGGTTTCTAGAATCTGAATCTTTAACAGTCAAATCATTAGGATTTGATTCTAAATCTTCAATATCCTCTATTTGACTAAAATCATTATCTAATTCATAATTGTTATCCCCTATATTACCTAACCCCTCTTCAAGATTACTAATTGTACTTTCACCTTCTTCTAATCTAGGCAATATTACATTTTGAACTAAAGCAAATGCTAGCACAATAGAAATGATAGGTGCAATTACAAAAAACGCAAAAATTGTATAAAATCTTTCCTTACCAGTTTTGGTTACTTTGCTTCTCATTGTTCTTCTCATAAAGCTTGCCTCCCCCTTTTCTTTATATTATAGATTATGACTGTTATCCAAAATTAATTATTAAATATTCTACTTAGTCATAATTTAATAAAAGAATAATAGGGCTTTGCTGTCACTTGAGGAAAAAAGGCTGGCTTTATATATTCCTTAATACTATAACTATCATACTAAGAATATTCGATATGTAAAACGTTTTTCCTGCTAGTTTATTAACAAATTTAAGTGTATAAGTCTTTATTTTGCACAGAATCTTATATTAATCTAGTTCATTTGTGCATAAAAAAAGAGTAGATAATACTAAGTATCTACTCCTCAAAAATTATCTGAAACTAAATATTATTCGTTTTCATCTTGAGCTTCATAAATGTAAGTTCCTATGTTTATATCAGATAACTCAGCATAGGTGGTCCCCAATTGACTGTATAATCTATCAGCAAATTCATCTTGAGTAAAGAGCTTTATTCCTTCATGGTCAAAGATAATCTGTTCTGTCTTTATATCCTCATCATTTTCTGCATCTACTATTTCTTTGAACACTGTTCTATATACCATTCCCTTTGTTCCTTTTTCCGGCTCCAAACTCCTATCTACGATGTCATATCTGGCATTCTTATATATACCTACATTTCCACAATAAATTGAGTCGCTCTCACTTATAATTTTATTGTTTTCTCTATCTATTACTACTAATCTACCATTCGAATCCTCAATCTCTACTTTTTCCTCTAAAAACATATGGTCATTTACATAAACTATTTCATCATTAATAGAATGTAAATTTATGTAGGTTTTACCATCTATTTTAATTCTTGCTCCATCGCTTTGTTTTCTTTCACCATATAGTCCTAATCCAGTATAGCGCATAGGAGCTATGGTTATAAGTTGACCATATTCATTAACCGAATATTCAAGATATATATCCTTAGGACGATTGTCTTTACTAGCGTCAATGATGTCAAGATATTGATCCAATACTAAATATTCTCGTAACCTCCCACTATATGTAAGCCAAAAACCATTAATCTTCTTAAGCTTATTTAATTTTATATAATCTAAACTGTCTATATTTACTCCATCTCTAATATCAACATCGTTACTGAATACTTCACTACCTGCTACCACATAACCATCTAATGTTTTTACTTCATAGTACATATAATTGTCTAGTGTTTTATTTATTACTTTTACCGTGCCGTCTGCATTAGTAGTTAGTATTTCTATTTGATTTTCTCCTCCACTAGCACCAATATACGCATAACCGATTCCTTGTCTGAGTAATTCCACATCTATAAAATTATATTTTGGCTCCATTATCCAATCACCATTTACATCCATTATGCCAAATTTGTAATCAGGAACATAATCTTTTCCCTTATCAGCTACTATTGCCCTACCATAATTAGCGAATTGAAAGTCATATTCTTCTCTATACTCATATTTACTCCATAAATTCTCTGGTAAATCTATTCTCTCAACCTTTAACTCGTTATCAAACCTAAATAATCCACTTAAATCTTCATATTGGTCTCTATATTTTATTATACCGAAATCCCCATCCTTAGGGAGTGTAATTATTAATTGCTTTATTTTGTCAAAGTCTTTTTTTAAATCATAGATAACTTCTATCTTATCTATGTCTTTATTGTCATCTATGTTTTCTTCTAAGTCACTTTCATCTACTATCTCTAATTCTTTTTCATCATCTATTGGTGTTTCTTCAACTTGATTACCCACAGTTTTATCACAAGCTGTGGTCATTATTAAAATCAGTAACATTAATGCTACTATTCCTAAGACTCTTTTTTTCATCATTTTTATGAATGTCCTCCTCTATTTACGGGAAAATATAAACGCACTGTTTGTTATTTTTTACCATAGTTTATCTTGTTGTAGGTTGATATAGTTTCTAGAGGAATGTAATTTAGAATATATATGTTCCATATGTA
>JBBAFY010000046.1:0-20098 GCA_041655135.1 Tissierellales bacterium | reverse complement strand
ATATTTGTAGCCATAAAAAGTAATCAATATGGCTATTCCAGTTCCAACTAATCCAAGGAGCACACCTTCTACCATGAAAGGTCCTCTAATATATCCGTTAGTAGCACCTACATATTTCATTATCCCTATTTCTCTTCTCCTTGCTGCGACTGTTATCTTTACTGTGTTAGATATTATAAACACAGAAATCAGTACTAAAATCCCAATTAAAACTAGACCACCTATTCTTACAAAATTAGCAACTGACATTAATTTGTCAACTATATCCTTGTAGTACTTTATTTCCTCTACACTGTTAAAACCTTTTATTTTATCTGCAACTGAGTCAGCATACTCAATATCAAATAATTGAATGATAAATGAGTCTGGTAAGGGGTTTTCCTCTTGTCCCTCTAATCCTTCTAACAAATAACCTTGATCTCCCCATTCCTCTTTCCATATCTCCAATGCTTGCTCTTTTGATTGAAAAATGACTGAACTAACTCCATCACTATCATTAATAGCCTGTCCGACTTTTTCTATTTCTTCATTTGATAAATCGTCCTTTAAATATACTTGTATTTCGTCAAATTGTTGTTGAGTTGTATTTGCAGCAGTATTTATATTTAAGATGAGTATTAGAATCACGCCTAATATTGTTAGTGTGGCGCCTACAGAGCCAATTGAAGCAATACTCATAGTCCTATTTCTCCACATCCCAACAAAGCCTTGCCTTATAATATTTTTCAGAATCCTAATCTTCATGGTAATACACACCCTTCTGCTCGTCTCTAACCACTTTTCCTGCTTCTAAGGCTATGACTCTTCTTTTCATAGCATTTACTATTTCTTTGGCGTGTGTAGCCATAACAACTGTTGTTCCTCTTCTATTTATCTCCTTCATTAATTTCATAATTTCCCAAGCAGTATCAGGGTCTAAGTTTCCTGTGGGCTCGTCTGCAATAAGAACTGAAGGGTTATTTACTATTGCACGTGCAATAGCTACCCTTTGATGCTCTCCTCCAGAAAGCTGATTTGGGTAGTTGTGGGCTTTTTCACTAAGTCCTACCATTCCCAGCACCATAGGTACTTTTCTTCGTATTTCTCTTGCTGAAGCCCCTACTATTTCCATGGCAAAAGCCACATTCTCATAAACTGTTTTATCTGGTAGAAGCCTAAAATCCTGAAATACTATACCAAGATTTCTTCGAATAAATGGTATTCTTCTATTCTTAATTTTCGTTATATCCACTTTATTAAGAAAAATCTTTCCCTGTGTGGGCTCTATTTCTTTTAAAAGAAGCTTCATTAAGGTTGATTTGCCTGCCCCACTGGAGCCTACTATAAAAACAAATTCTCCCTTTTCTATATTTATGCTCACATTATCTAAAGCCTTAGAGCCGTTACCGTATTTTTTACTAACACTAATGTATTTTATCAACTGTATCACTCCCGTCTAATCAGCCCTATTAATTTCATATTCGACACGTTTTATACAATTCCTCTATTTTATTTGGATTTTTTGTAGGCAATTTATACTATTTTTATTAATTTGTATTTAATTTTTGTATAATAGCCTTTTAGGCAATAATCTAAGTTATCTCTGCACTTTTGTGTCTACTTATGTACCCTCTTCTATATTTTATAGTTTATCATAGTACTATTTCCAGAGGTAATACCTGCCATGTTAATTTTTTATTGATTTTTGAGAAAAATAATTCTATTATCCTGTTGCTTCTTGTATAATTAAGTTATTAATAACAAATTTATATATTGACAAAAAATACTATGAGTTTACAATTTTAGAACACTAGTATCACATATAGTAAGCTGTTTGATTTGGAGGAGAAAAATGGACAAAAGAACACTAAGAAGCGAAATACTTAATAGAAGAAAAGTCTTGTCAAAGAAACAAGTAATCACTAAAAGCTCTGCAATTTCAAGTCAGCTTTTTTCAACTGAGCAATATAAAAATTCCAAATATATAATGTGCTATATTGATTTTAGAAATGAAGTCAGAACTGAGGGAATAATAAAGACGGCTTTGAAAGAAGACAAAAATATAATAATACCTATAAGTGTTGTGGAAACGAAGCAATTGATTTTGTCTCAACTACTGGATTATGACAAAGAGCTTGAATCCGGTACATATGGTATTCTTGAGCCAAAAAAAGAATTTATAAGAGTAGTTAATCCTGAACTAGTTGATTTAGTAATAATGCCTGGAGTAGCTTTTGACAGACGTGGTTATAGAATAGGTTATGGTGGAGGATACTACGATAGATTTTTAACTAGGATTAATGATTCTGTGCCTAAAATAGCTCTAGCATTCGAGCTTCAAATGGTACCTTATGTGAGGAAAGGAAGATATGATCTCCCTGTGGATTACATAATTACTGAAAGTGAAGTAATAAAAACTTCTAATTAGAAAAAAAAGGAGACAGGGTTCTTGCTTCATGCTCTGTATTAAGCAGCAACCCCATCCCCATGCTCAATTAGTTCCCTTGTTTATCCTTTTTTACTTAACACCAGCTGCTATTTTTACGTTCTTTTGATGCCCTGCATCTACTTTCCCATCACTATGCTTTGTACAGTTTAGAAAATGAATGTCAAAATGCCCATCTATGCCATTTCCCTTTACATAATCAAAATTTGTTCCTGCCCCATATCCTCCACTTCTCCAGGAAGTATATGTCCCTCCAGCTCCTTTTTCATTTCCTGCATGAGGTGCACTTGTCATGCTGGCTGCTATTTTTCTTCCATTGTATTCTATAAGTATTGGTCTTCTAACCCAGCTTAATGTGCCTCCCCATATGTTTTTCATTATATTAGTGTCATTTAGAGTAAGAGTCTCTGCATCTATGTGGCTAGCCCCTACTGTTCTTTTAACTCTAAAGGATTTTCCTGTATAAAAATCAGTTACCTTAAATTCCGAATTGATTGGAAGTACATATTGTGCTTCTGTCCACCAATCAAGAAGCTCTCCATACTGTGGTCCTGGTGTTGCCTTTACTGCCACATTATGCACAGGAACTTTAATTACATCTCCTATATATAATACTTTGCTAGTAGATATATTGCTTGCTTTTGCAATGTCGTTAACAGGTACTCCGTATTTGATGCTTAGCTTCCATAGATCATCTCCCTTTTGAACCAGGTGAGTTTTATAGCTTATATTTTCTGGGATATATACTTTTTGTCCAATATAAAGAATGCTTGTATATGTTGCACCATTTGCTTTTAATAAGTTTTCTAATGTTACCCCATACCAAGTACTGATTTTCCAGTATGTATCACCTGGTTTTGTTGTGTGAGTTCCTGCAAATGCGCTGGATGATGTGGCAGCTATTGTAAATGTCAGTGCTCCTATAAGCAGTTTTTTCTTAAGTTGTTTCATTCCATTTCCTCCTTTGATTTGGTGTGAAAACTGGTTGCAAAATAGTTACAGTTGCTATTACTATTTTATTCTGCCTTTAAAACTAATTCCCTCTATGTAATATATGGTCAAAAAACCAAAATCATCAGCTAAAATAACTGATGACTTATTGATCATACTCCACTTCTAATTTAATTTTATCAGGCAACTTATCTAATTCTGCCTTTACTACCACTACAGGATAGGTTATTCTTTGCCCAACCATTTCATTTGGTTTTGGATCTCTATACTTTGCATGAGCAACAATGTCAAAGCTGTTTTCGTTTTTTACCTTTATTATCTTATCAAGTGAGACCGTATATCCTTCAGTTCTTTTTTCTCCCCTTGTTACTATAATATATACTTCATTATCTACTTTACAGGCCAATGCTCTTTCTTCATATAGGTATCTTGGTACTAGCTCTTGTATTTTACTTGGTGCTTCACTTAAATCAAGGGTCTTAAACTTCACTTCGCTCTCACCTTCGTTCTTAAGCATTTTGGGAATGAAGATTATTCCTAAAATTACTATGACAATTATTGCACAAATTAATATTTTCTTATTCACCTAATACCCCCTTATTAGAATATAAATATATTCTTAGTGCGCTTCATTATATAGTATTCATTGCAAAGTCATTTTATGATAATAATAAGGGGTTGTGCTAAAGCAAAAAATAGACCAGTATTTACGTGTTCCTTAGTGCCTTACAAAATGACAAAAGGATACTTTTCAGTACCCTAATGCTTAGCATATATTTGTCTTTTATAATCTCCTATCTTCTACCAATAGCTCGTTTTGCAGCCTCTACTATTTTTTCTGCTGTTAATCCATATTTTTTTAGAAGTTCATCGCCACTCCCTGATTCTCCAAAGGTATCCTTGACTCCTACTCTTTCCATTACTGTTGGATATTTCTCTACTAATACCTCTGCTACTGCACTGCCTAATCCACCGATGATATTATGCTCTTCTGCTGTGACTATTGCTTTAGTTTCCCTTGCTGCTTCTATAATTATGTCTACGTCTATAGGTTTTATAGTATGGATATTTAACACTCTAGCTTCTAATCCTTCTTTTTTAAGGATTTCAGCTGCATCGAGGGCTAAGGAAACCATTATTCCTGTAGCTATTATGGTCACATCTGAGCCATCTCTAATCTTTATCCCTTTACCTATTTCAAATTCATAACTTCCTTCATCAAATATTACAGGCACCTTACTTCTTCCTAACCTTATATACACAGGTCCTTTATATTCTGCTGCTTTCTTGATTGCAGCCTTTGTTTCTACTCCATCAGCTGGATTTAGTACTACCATATTAGGTATAGTCCTCATGATACTTATATCTTCTAGAGCTTGATGAGATGCCCCGTCCTCCCCTACAGTTAATCCTGCATGGGTAGCTGCTATTTTAACATTTAATTTCGGATAAGCAACTGAGTTTCTAATTATTTCAAATGCTCTACCTGTTGCAAACATTGCAAAGGAGCTTGCAAAAGGTATTTTGCCTGTAGTAGCTAATCCTGCTGCTGTAGCTATTAGATTTTGCTCTGCTATTCCTACATTGATAAATCTCTCTGGAAATTCTTTATAAAAAACTGCTGTTTTTGTGGATCCAGAAAGGTCTGCGTCTAGAACTACTATATCCTTATTAATTCCACCAAGTTCCTTTAATGCTTCACCATATGCATCTCTTGTAGCCATCATTTTAGTCATTACATCTCACCTCCTAGCTCTGCAAATGCTTTTTGTGCTTGTTCTGCATTTGGCGCAGTACCATGCCAATTTGCTTGATTCTCCATAAATGAAATGCCTTTACCTTTTATTGTTTTAGCTATAATTAAAGTTGGCTTACCTTTTATTGTTTTGCTCTTTGCTAATGCATCAAATATCTGTTCAAAATCATGACCATCTATTGCTAGGACATTCCATCCAAAAGCTTCAAACTTCTTGTCTATTGGGTCAACATTCATTACATCTTCATTATGTCCATCGATTTGTAATCCGTTATGATCTAAGAATACAGTTAGATTATCTAGCTTGTAATGTGCTGCAAGCATTACTGCTTCCCATATGATTCCTTCCTGAATCTCACCATCGCCTATTAGAGCATAGACTCTAAAGTCCTTCTTGTCCAGCTTTGCAGATAGTGCCATACCATTTGCTGCTGCAAGCCCCTGACCAAGTGAACCAGTAGACATATCCACTCCTGGAATCCCCTTCATGTCTGGGTGACCTTGAAGCATTGAGTCGATTTTTCTAAATTTCATTAATTCTTCCTTTGGAAAAAAACCTCTTTCTGAAAGTGTTGCATATAGGACTGGGGTTGCGTGCCCCTTTGATAATACAAACCTGTCTCTATCTTCCCAATTAGGATTGCTAGGATCTATTCTCATTTCCTTAAAATAAAGGGCTGTAAATATTTCACATGCAGATAATGACCCTCCTGGATGACCTGACTTAGCTTCATGTACCATCCTAATAATATCTTTCCTTAGGATATTTGCTGTTTCTTTAAAATCTTTCATTGTTAACCTCCTCTATTCTGGTTCTATTTCCTTGAATCCCTCTCCTAATACTTCATGCATATCTGTTATCATAATGAAAGCTCTTTTATCAATAGAGCTTATTATCTCTTTTACTTTTGTCATCTGTGCTCTATTTACAACACATAATAAAACATCCTTTTCTAGACCTGAGTATAAACCTTTACCTTTTAATATAGTTACTCCTCTATAAAGCTCTTGTAATATAGTTTTCCCAATTTTTTCCGGATCATTAGATATGATAAAAAAAGCTTTTTCATAGCTAAAACCATCAAGTAATATGTCTGTTACTCTTACTAGTATGTATAATGCAATCACTGAATATAAGGCCGTGTCTATTCTTTTGCTTAGAACACCTGAACTGCCAACAACTATTAAATCTACTATCATCATGTGTGTTGCTGTACTAAGTGTTGGAAAGAATTTATTCATTATTGCTCCTGCTAAATCTGTTCCTCCTGTTGTTCCACCAGCTTTAAAAACTATACCTAGCCCTATCCCCATTATAAGCCCACCAAAGACAGATGATAGCAACAAGTCATGAGTGGCACCAATATCTGGTATAACCCATATAAAAAACGAAAGTACTAGTGTACCAAATAGTGTTTTAGCACCAAAGGATTTTCCTAGTATTACTACTCCTGCAATAAATAATGGTATGTTTACAATAAGGTTTGTTGCCCATACAGTGACCAGACCATTAGTTAAATTCTGTAGAACTATACCAAGACCTGTTACTCCTCCTGGTGCAATAGTGTTAGGCTCTAGAAAAACATTAACCGAAATTGCCATTATAAAGGTTCCTATGATGACTCCAATATATTCAATAATATGTCTATACCAATGCTTTTTGATTTTTACCAATTGTTTTCCTCCTCGTAACGCCTAAAGACAGTACATGAATTGTTTATGTTTATGGTTGGTGTGGAAACCAACTCTACTTAACGATATCATCTTTAGAAAAAAGTACTATTAAAACAAATAAGGGTAGTACCATTTGCCTTTTTATTCTTTTAGGATCTTTTATTAGCCTATATAGCCATTCAATCCCTAGCTTCTGATATATCCTTGGAGCTCTTTTTACAGTTCCTGCCAGTATATCTACAGTTCCACCATTTCCAATTACAATCTTACAATTTAACTTATCTTTATTCTCATGTATCCATTTTTCTGACTTTGGGGCTCCGAACCCTACGAAAATAATATCTGCTTTTGCTTCCTTTATTTTATTCAACACTTGAATTTCTTCTTCGTGTTCTTTATACCCTAAATGGGTTCCTTTAAAGTATCCATGATGACTTCCTACAATATTAATATTGGGGTACTGTTTTTTTATGTTTTCAACAGCCATATCTGCTATACCAGGTTTGCCTCCAACAAGAAATAGGCTGCTACCCTTTCTATTTGCTATACTTAGTATTTTTATAGATAGGTCAAATCCAGTAACTCTTTCTGGAAGGGCTTTTTTCTTAATTCTTGAAGCATAAACTAAACCTATGCCATCTGGTATGACTAAGCTTCCACTATTTAATATTCTTTTCAAGTCATCATCTTTTTTTGCTTCCATAACTATTTCTGTATTAGGGGTATATATTGTATTTATATTGTTGCTATTTAAGAAAGATTCTACTCTTTCCTCTGCATCTTCTAATGTAAGTTTGTCAATATCTACTCCTAATATATTTATTTTTTCTCTCATCATCTCACCTGTTTTTCACTTTTATTCTTCATAAAGCAAATCAACTGCCATTTTTGCAGTTTTTAAGGCCTTTTCTTCAAAAAGAGGTTTTTTGCTACACAATACTTTTTTATAGTTTTCTCTATTACTATATACCTTATCAATGCTTAGACAAAGATTAATAGGATCCAGTTCTCTAATATCCCCTACACTTTCTTGATTTGCTAATTTGATAAATCCTTTCACCTTAGGATCGTACTCAATAGCTACCATAGGTATATTTTCAATAGCCGCAAAGATTAAGGAATGAAGTCTTATTCCTACAAGCATTGTCAATTTACTTATGATCCCAAGTATCTCCTCAGGCTTATAGTAGTTTTCTATTATATAGGGCTTTGTTTTGCACATCTCTCTTACTTCGTTTGAGAAATCCAAATCATCGGGATACTTCATTGGTATTAGTACAACCCTTGCACCTAATTCTGATATATGGTTTATAGCACTAGCAATTGTCTCCTTTATCTTTTCATCATTTTTCCATCTTCTTATTGAAATTCCAACTAGCTCCTTGTCAATAGGAATATTTTCAATAGAGAAAATCTCATCTATTCTATTGGTATCACATGCCTTCATAGTAAATGTAGGGTCTATAGTTACTTCAACATTATGAGTTATTCCTAGCTTCTTTAACTCTTCTTTAGATATTTCATCTCTAAGTGTTATCAAATCTACTTTTGGAAGTAGTTTTTTTATAAGCAATTTATTAAACCTTCTGTTAACTGGTCCATATCCGTTTCCGTAGAACATTACCTTTTTTCTAAAAAGCTTTGCCAAAAAAATAAGTCCCAAATAAAAAATTAATGATCTACTACTTGTTACATCTTGTAGCAGTGAACCTCCTCCACTTACAATCAAATCACAGTCCTTAATTGCAGATACTATTTCAAATATCTTAGATCTACTTATTACATCGACTTTATGCTTAGTTTTTGTATATTTCGCATTATAGGTCAGTACTGAAATATTTACCTCAGTATTTATCTTTTTTATGCTATTTATTATAGATTCCAGCATTGCATCGTCCCCTGCATTCTTAAATCCATAATATCCAAAAATAAAGATACGCCTCATATAATTCTTCCTTTCCAAGTAACTATTAGGATTATGAGCATTAATTATAATCAATACCAAAAATTATTGCTTCTAATCTGTTCATTCTACTTTGAATTTGCGATGTCTTTCCTATCTTAATTTCTTCATTTGCCACCTTTATTTCGTCATCTGTGATTTCACCTTTTCCCTTAATTGTCAGGTACATATCAAATCTATCTGGTATTTCGCTATATACTACCTTCCCTTTCTCATTAGTAGTCATTATGGTAGAAGGCTCTATGTCTTTTTTTATTAGCTCACCAACTACATTATTAGTTGCTGCACTTCTAAATATATCTCCAATATTTACCCCATTAATAGTAGCGTCTCTCACTCCCTTAACATAATAAAGAATTTCAACTTCTTTAGAACTATTAGAGTCTATTGCCTTGGGAAGGTTTCCTTCCCTATCTACTAATACAAATCTACCCACCACAAATATAACTGCTAATACAAGAAGTAAATCAATATAATTAATTAATCCAAAGATTCTTCCTTTATTATCTATTATCTTCATTCTACTTCCTCCCATTTATAAGCTTCTTATAAATTTTAATGGTTTCATCTGTCATTGAATCAATGGAAAAATGATCAATTACAACTTGTCTGCCTAACTTACCTAATTCGGCTCTTTTTTTAGAGCAATCCTTACCAATAACCTTTTCTATTTCGTATGCAATTTTTTCTGCAGTAATCTCTTCCTTCACAGTTCTTCCAGTAAAGTTATTAGCCATAGCTATAGATAAATTTTCTTCAGTTAAAAGACCCATAAAGCCTTCTCCGCCTACTAATATTACAGCCTTTTCACATGACATTGCCTCTAAAGCTGATCTTGAAACAGCTACTGCTATATCCCCAAAGGCTAAAATTTCAGCAATATCTGTCCTCTTACCTAAAACATTGATGAAGGTTTCACCAGAGTCTGTACTGATTTTTTTGGAGTAGTCTTTAACGCTTAAAAAATCATCTCCATCTCCCACTACCACCAAATCTATAGCTATACCTTTTTGTCTTATTTTATTTACAGCATCAATAACTTTCTTAGCTACATCTGATAATGCTCCTGACAATCTACTTATATATACTATTTTAATGCTTTCCTTTGTAGTAGCTATTTCTTTCTCTAGCTTAGATGTATCAGCTTTAGAGTTAAACTTCTCTGTGTCAATTCCATTCTTTATTATAGTAATTCTATTCTCATTAACACCAAAATTATTGACTAAATGATCCTTTATATCTTCACTTACAGAAATAGTTTCCTTGCCCCAAAATGATATTAGTTTATATATACCGCTATCATCAAATTTAGCATGTGCTGTAGTCATAAATGGTGTGTTTGTCATTATTGAAATAATTTTACCTATAAAAGCAGGGATTCTTCCATGGGCGTGGATTAAGTCTATCTTATCTGATCTTATGACACTTTTCATTACCTTAATAGAATCAGTAGTTGCTTTTAATCCTTTCTCCGCTAACTTAGCCCTATAATGAGGAATCTGTTCTATAATAAGCTCCTGTTCATAAATCCCTCCTGAAGAAATCACTACTGGATGGTGTCCTTTATTCTTAAGCTGTTTTGCTAGACTAACTACATGTGTCTCTGCCCCTCCAATATCTAGTCCCATAGCAACTAGTAAAATGTTCATATAAATCATCCTTTATTAATTATTCTATTACAATCTTCTCTATAAACTTGGCCATATTTTATTAAAATCGTGAAAATAAGCCAGTAAGTTAATATTATCTTTGGATTAAAAAATATATGCTCTGCAATACCATGTATCAAAACTCCAGAAATGGAAGCTAGATAAGCTGCCACAAAAATTTTATAGTACCTTTCTTTGCTATTCAAGACAATCTTCATTGCTGACTTAAAAGAAATGAAAATAATAGCAGCAAATACTAGTAGTCCTAGAATTCCCATTTCTATTGCAATCTGCAAATATGTATTGTGGGTATGGTATGGAGCCATATTTGTTATATACAAATGAGATATTTCTTGAAATGGTATATAGCCTATTCCAATACCTGAAAACCAGAAATCTCTTACTATATCTATAGCATTTGTCCAAAGATTAAATCTATAAAGGTTCGATGTATCTTGTAAACTACCAATAGTAAGTATACGCTGAAGTATTGAAGGTGGTAGGACAAATATACCAGCTATCCCAAGAGGAATCAAACCCAAAAGCATCTTCCAGTCTATAAGTAAGATGAATAAAACAATTCCAAATGCTAAACCTAACCAGCTTCCTCTAGAATAGGTTAACCCTATAGTTATTAACATAATAATGGATGAAATACCAAATATCACTCTCTTTCCTAAGCTTTTATTGTATAAAAACAATCCTAAAGAAATTGGGAATATCATAATTAAATACTCTGCTAATAGATTTGGATTCTCAAAAGTTGCGTAGACTCTAGTTTTGATATCTGGATTTTGTGACACATCTAACCATCCACTTTCCATAGGAACTCCGTTAAAAAATTGATAGATTCCATAGGCTGCCACAACAGTCCCAGTTATAACAAGAATTATATTAAAATCATTAAGGTCTTTTTTTGTCTTCTTGCTGTGTAAAATAACAAAAAGTATCCCAAGTCCCACAAAGTGGATAGCAAAATCTCTAAAGCTGCCTCTTGGATTTATAGAAAGAAAAGTGCTTGTAACAACTATTATTCCAAATAAAAACAAGCTTAAATTAGCTTTAGAATAATTAAACTTAAAGCTTCCATTGTATATATAATATACACCGTAAATACCTATCACTAATATTCCAAGATACATTATAGTAGTATCTTGTAAAAATGCCAAACCTATCACATATAGCGAAATCGCAAACAAAGGTTTTTTAAACATTAATATTAATACAAACAGTCCTATAAAAGCTCCAAAGGTATTCGTAGCTCCAAAGCCTACCATAGATAGAGCAACCAATGTCCCTAATACTATTGGAAACCACTTTTTTTCAGTTAAAGTGAGGATGTTTTTCACTTGTATCACTCCTCAATGTTAAATTCAAAGATTTTGTCAATTGATTTTCTAACAAAACTCTCTTTAAACGCAGTTAAAATATCTGTACAGCAGTTTAATACAAATAATGTCATGACTCCTAATGTAAATATAAGCTTCTTTAGGGTAAACGCTCCAATAATTATAGCATAAATGTCAAAAATAATAACTGCACTGACTATTACATTCATCACAAAAAAGCTTTTTCTCTCCTTAATCACCTTTTGAACAGAATTAAATAAACCAACAACAATACTTCCTTTCAATCCTTTAGATACAAAAGTATTTATAGTCTTTATTATCCAGTTAATAATTACTTCTAAAGCTTTAATTATAAAGCTACTCCTTTTAGACTTAAAACTATTATCATTCCTAGCCAGAGCTTTGAAAAATAGACTTTCACCAAAAACTATTTTTATCTTAACTATAATAATATCAATTATTTTTTTAATAGTACTGTATCTATAATATTCTATAATGTTGTTGATAAGTTTACTAACAAATCTGTATATTAAGCTATGTTTCATAGGATTCACTCCATTTATTCCATAATATTTATAATTTCTGAGTTGAATACATATAATGATGATTTAAGCCTTATTTCAGAGCCAATAAAAACAGAATAATTGCTTAACAGCACACCATTGTCAGTAAAAGCGCCCCTTGCAATAATATCAATCACAAGATCATATGAATCAGGAATTTCCAGAAATTCAACTTTTCCATCTTTACCAATTACTATTTCTTTATGGGGTGTAATTGCTTTACCTTGAACTCTTCCAAAATCAGTTCCTCTAACTGAATCTCTTAAAAGATCATCATTCCCTATTGCATTTGCAAGTCCTTCACTTACACCTTCAACTAAAATACTTAGCTTTATCTCTTGAGTTCCTTCTTCAGAAATTTTACCTAATTTTCCAAACTTTAATATCCCACCAACAATAATAACAATAATTGCTACTACTATGAATAAATCCACTATATTTATTAAACCAAGAATTTTACCTTTCTTATTTATAATAGCCATGTTAAAATTACAACCTCCCTCATATCTGTTAGTATACTTATTTATCATGTGTCATTATCTATTCTTTAACATTTATTTATTATATCATATTCTCTTACTATAATTAAGCTTAAATTGTCTACTATCAAGAAAAAAGAACCCCCTTAAGTTAATTTTATATTCTAACTCTAGGGAGTTCTATAAGGAAGGTTTCTCATATTGTAATTTGATAATAATGTCCACTATATACAAGCTCTTTATAGGAGCTTATTACCATCCTATTCAGCCCTAGGGAATAAGGGAAGTATTTCATAGCCTATATTATCCCCATTAACTGTGAACAGAATATACTCTAGATTGAAAATATCTGCTGTCTTGTTAGTATTTGATTTATTAAGCTTGATATATCTTATGCCTGTTCTAACCTGTACCTCAGTTTTTTGTCCTTCAGTAATAACAAAGATATTCTTACCCTTTTCTCTTTGTTCTAGTAAAACTTCTTCCAAAAGTTGAGCTTCTAGCTTATCGGTAAATCCATTATCTCCAAAGACTTCTTTAGAAAGAGACAAAATAATATTCTTCTCTATAGGTTTGCTCAGCTTTTCTTTAAGCCAAAACCATTGATTGTAATCAGTTGCTCTTATACCATTTTTTGTATCATCTAGTCTAATAAACAAAGTGTTTTTATGGCTTACTGCTCCATGTCCTGTATTTACTTTCATATTAGGTTTAGTCAAATCAGCATTAAACTTAGCATTAAGATTACCTAATATCAGTCCAAAATCAGTATTATTAATAGCCTTAGTAATTTTGTTTCCTATATGATTTTTAAGAAGTGTATCATCTTGGTTAATTCCACTAGCTACTGTAAATCTGTAGCCTCCCTCTGCTAAGTCAAGTTTTTTCATTAAAGGATCATTGATCATGGTCTCTTTTGGTAGTTCTAGGCTTTTATCTACAGTAACTACATACAAGGATGCTAAATCATCTATTAGTATTTGACCCATATCTTTTTTAGACGGATCAGTTTCAGCTAAATAAACCCTCTCTAGTTTTACTGGATATGTTACATTAGCGGGTATATCTGCTGTAACCCATTTCCAGTCATCCCAATCTATAGCTCTAGAAAAATCAATATTATATGATGTTCCTTCATTATCTACAAGCTTGCCCCTTAGCCAGTGTTCACTTTTATTACCATATACCCACATGCCAATTTTATTTGGTTTATCTTTCAAGGTTATACCTTCATTGCCAAGCAATACATAAGCCGCCCTAGTATCTTCTGATTGGGTAAAGTCATATGTCAACCTTAATGACCTATTCCCCTCTTTTGCTTTGTTTCTAAGTGATATATCGCCTGTCACTGTTTGAGGATAGGTAGTAAAACCTATATCTTCAATACTCTCAAAGTCATGTATGGGTATTTTATTATATCCAACTGTCACAAGAATACTTTCAATTGCACTTCCTACTGAAGCAGTTATATATCCAGAAGTGGCTTTGCTTCCACTATATATAGTTCCATCTTCAATTTTTCCAATATCTCCTACTATGTTCCAGCTTATATCTTTAGGATCAATTTTAGCAGTGAAGCCCTCATCATTTACTCCATAGAATTGTCTCAGGTTTCTTTCGCTATTGACGTCTAAATGTATCTTAGTCATATCCACTTCTATATCTTTTACTTCCTCAAGGATGTTTATTCTCATCTCAGTAGTCTTTCCATTGAGGTTTGCTTTAACTATAGCTAATCCAGGTGCTTTAGCTTTTAATGTGCTCGCTTCAAAATAACCATATTGGCTATCTATTTCAAAAGTGACATCTTCAATGTCTAAGTCTGCAGGGTTATGATGTATATCGAATCCCTTAACTGTGAACTCTCTAGAAGTTCCTTGGAATACATTTGTATCATCAGCGCTTATTTTGATGTAGTCAATAGGATAAGATGGAGCATTATTAAATACTCCTAATCCATTAGCAACTAACCTTTCTCCCCCATCAGATGGATTGTTTACGACAATTGGCTTAGGGCTACCCATTTGATTCACTACCATTGTAGTAGAGCCCCCACCATCTAAATTAAGAGCTTCATAGGCACCTAATTCAATCAGTATTTTTGAAAATGCTTCTTGTGTCATGCCTTTATAAGATGTATGTCTACCATCAAGGGTGACTAGTATAATTTGTCTTCTATCCCTTGAAATTCCAATAGCTGTTCTTGGTTGGTCTCCTGTAATATTTATATCATTAGTATTTTTGACTGATTCTCCTTCTCTAACAATTACAGCCCCTCCACCAAGAGCAGCCTTAATATTTTCATAATCTGGATAGCTTACAATTTCTAATTCAACTCTGTCTCCTACTTTGAAATTTTCTAATAGGATTTTCCCTGCATTGCCTGCTCCTGCTAATATATAGCCTTCCACAGGCATGTCAATAGCCTCTTCTCCGTTTCTAACTTCCATAACTTGATCATCAATTACGATTACCTCTACCATATCTGCAAATAAAGTGTTACCAAAAGTCTTTTTACTCCATTCTTTATCATACAATCTTATATCGCTATAGTTGGAGCTAGCCTTATTCTTTGATTTTACATTAATAATATTTTTTTGCTCAGTAAGGACTCTAATTGAAGTTGTCCAGTAACTTAATAAAACTTGGTTATTTTTATCAATTGCCAAAGTTGGAAGATTATCTTCTCTCTCCGTAACAGTTGAAATAATCTCTCCATCTCTAACTACTATGCCTAAAGGAGAAGAATAATTAAAGGAAGCAAAAAAATCTCCATTTATTCCTGCTACAGCATTTTGATCTTGAACCATTTTTGATATTCTTTCTCTTTTACTTATACCTTCATTACTGAATATAGGTCTAATCTCTGTATATTCATCATTTAAGTTTACTCTAAGTACGTTAATATTCCACCATCCACTATTGGTGAACTTTTGTATATGTTCGTGTACAACACCACTAGAAATATTCTCGCTGGTTTTTCTTTCATGAATTACTACTGATTGCCCAAAGCTAATTGTAAAGTTGGTTACAACAAGAAAAAATGCTACAACTAAAGAAAATATTCTCTTTCTACTACTGATCATTATCACTTTCACCCCGTCTTTTGTATTTTAGCTAGATTAGTCCATGTCCATTATTATATGTGTGTATAGTATGATAGACTAAAATAATAGAATAATGTTCCATCCGTATTGCACATTATATACTAAATATATTAAGACTCAGTTACAAAAGAGTTACATTAATATTAAATAATCCTTCCAATAAACATTATAAGATACTTTAGAGCTTTCATGACCACAAAAAAAGAACCTAGAATAATCTAAGTCCTTCATGAACAATTTGCTACTATTTTACTTCATAGTATCCTCTAATCATAAATATTGCAAAAGTATCTACATAAGCCCCTCTTCCGTCGTCTCTTGGTATAATGATAAGATGATTAAGAGAAATTGATTCGTTGCTGGCCAAGTCTTTTCCTCCCGTTAGGTCTGATAGACCTCCAAGTTCTGATACTATGGCCTTTGCTGAGCCACTTCTTAATATAATTTCTGTTCCAGCTCCGCATATGAGTTTTTGCCCTTGTTTAAGCTCTACAATTTCAAGTCCTCCACCTGAAGAATTAGCCATAAGCTGAGCTAATTGTTTTTTTATCTCTTCATTTTCTTGTGAAAGTCTTTGGAATTCTGTATTTTCAGTGCTTTCACCATCTAACATTTCCTTTATATAAAACTTTAATTGGTCGATTCTCTTTTCAACATAACTATAAGTAACTAAGGGATCTTCTGAACCGCCAGGTTGTCCAAAACTAACGCTAGAAGCATCTACGATCATTACCGTTACTAAGATTGTTAAGACAATATAAATATAGTTTTTCTTAATTCTCTGCCACATTTGCATCCCTCCATTATAAACATTCAGCTCACACTAAAATCAAATATAATACTAAGCAAGTTTGCAAGTTATAGGATTTTCTGTCGGAATGAACTATAGAATTATTCATGTCTGAAACCGTGAGTGTGTATTTTATTCGATTTTACTTATATATAATTCGACCTTAAAGTAAAATATCCTGTTTTTTTCGAAACTTATTTCATATTTCCGGGGAAATAGTGACAAAAAATATGGTTGGAGTGCTTGGGTGCACTCCAGGTAATTAAATATATGTACTAATAATCTGATAATCCTATGCTTATTTTTAAGCACTCATCAACTCTGGCCATCATTTCATCATCAAAATGACCTATTTTTTCTCTAAGTCTTTTTTTGTCAACGGTTCTTATTTGCTCCAGCAATACAACTGAATCCTTTTGCAATCCATATTCTGGAGCACTTATTTCTATATGTGTTGGCAGCTTAGCCTTATTGATTTGTGATGTAACAGCAGAAACTATTACAGTGGGACTATATTTATTACCAACATCATTTTGAATTATTAATACTGGTCTTACTCCCCCCTGTTCAGAGCCTATGACAGGACTTAGGTCTGCATATAGTAAATCTCCCCTTTTCACTATCACCATTCCTCACGCCCTGTCAATCTGTTTTCATATACTACTAGCTCATTATAATCTTCTTCTACTCCCATCTCAGCAAAATACAAGTTGATTTGGCTCATCTCTCTGTATCCGTTTTTCATTACTTCTTTAAGTTGAATTTTTTTTCGCTCCCTAAGATAGAGCTTCATGGCCTCTCTTATAAATTCGCTTCTATTTTTGCTTTCCATTGAAACAATGTCGTCTACTTCTTCGAGTAAGCTATTGGGTAAACTTATCATAATTCTTTTTGTTTCAGCCATTGTCGCACCCCCGGATAATCTGATAAAAAAATTATATCACATATTTAGTATTTATTTAAAATTATGTTTGCTTATATCAATGGTATATTTTTCTTATAACAATTTATTATAGTATATTCTATTATTTCACAGTATATACTTGAATATATACTTAATTAAGCTAAGTAGTCCTTAATATAGATAGGTTCGTTGCTTTTAATATATACTCTTGGAACTCTTTTATTTATCATACAAATCATTTCATAATTTATTGTCCCTACAATATTTGCAATTTCTTCAACACTTGGTTCATCCATGCTTCCATCTCCAAAAAATGTGACCGTATCACCTACTTTAACATCCTCAATGCTTGAAACATTAGCCATACACTGATCCATGCATATGTTCCCTACTATAGGAATTCTTTTTCCCTTTATACTCACTTCAACTTTGTGATTTAAAAGCCTAGTAAATCCGTCTGCATAACCAATAGGTAAAGTGGCTATTTTAGTTTCATTATCTGTTACAAAATTATGCCCATAACTTATCCCTTCACCTGCTTTTAGGGTTTTCACATTTGATACAGATGCTTTTAATGTCATAACTGGTTTCAAGTCAACACTTTCTTTTTTTACTTGCTCAGAGGGATATAAACCATATAACATAATTCCTGGTCTTACCATGTCTAAATGGTATTCTGGCAAGTCAATTATAGCAGCGCTATTTGCTATATGTTTTATAGGAATCTCTATACCTTTTTTCTCGATCTCCTTTATTAACCAGTTGAATTTTTGAAATTGTATGTTTGTAGGCTCTTTGTCAGCTTCATCTGCTTTTGCAAAATGAGAAAAAACCCCTTCAACATATAGATTAGGCAATTTGAATATATTTACTATTTCTTCTACTGAATGGGTCACAGGCAAAAAACCTAGTCTTCCCATGCCCGTATCTATTTTTAAGTGTATCTTAGCTGTCATGCCTAATTGCTTTGCCGCTTCTGATATAGCTTTTGCATGGTCAATATTATATATTGTTTGACTTATATTGTTTTCCAAAATTAATCTATCTTGGCACTCAGGGGTATAGCCTAATATGAGTATATCTTCTTTTATACCTGATTTTCTTAACTCAATAGCTTCTGATAATGTGGCAACTGCAAATCTATTGCTTCCGTTATCTAAGAGAGTTTTGGCGATTGCTACAGCTCCATGTCCATATCCATCGGCTTTAATGACTGAAGTTATGATGACTTCCTCACCAACAAGTCTCCTTATTTCTCTAAGATTATGACCTAAATTATCTAAATTTATTTCAACCCATACTGGTCTGAAATTCTTCAAAGAAATCAAATTAATTCCCCCTTAAGAACACTTTGTTATGTGAAAATAAAAAAAATAACTATTCTCATAATACTCCTATTAGGGGCCCAAGTCAATAAACAAAGGTTTAGTATAAAAAAATTTATCCTGGCTAATCTAATTCTAATCTAAGTATAATATCCAGATTATAGTTCTCGGATATAGAATAAACCTGTCTTAATATTAAAATCTTCGTCCTTTACTTTCACATTAGCTTTAAAGTCTGTATAAATGACTTCTATAGATATTTCTCCATTTATATCTAGTACATTTAATTTATGGGGCTGAAAATTACCCCTTTCTATCCATATTTTTTCCTTGTTTCTATATTTATTATTGCCTGGTATTTCTGTTTCTAAAACAAGATAATCTTTTCCGTCAATTTCATCAAAATTCATCTTTACTTCTTCATTTGTTAATATGCTCTTTAGAAAGTGTCCTACAAAAAGATTACTATCTGCTCCCTGTTCAAAATCTTTAAGTATAAAGGACTCATTAATTTGCTTATTATATAGCCAAGCCTGGTTACCATCAAATAGGACAATATTACCCTGGTTTTCGGAGGGTTCTAAGAATTCTATAACATATTTATCTGGTTTCTTAAATACATGTTTGGATTTGTAAGATTCAGTATCTTTATTTCCTTTTACTCTAACATCAGCAATACATCTATAGGTCTCCATCTTATTAAAATACTTTTGTGCTTCATAGAAGACATCCTCTTCTTTTTCTATAGGGCTTGAACAGCCAAAAGTAAAAATAAGTATAACTATCAAAAAAATCAATGGAAAGTATTTCATTAACTGGCTAAACCTCCTAAGTCATTTAGTATTCAGATTTAATATATTTTTAGCTGAAGTATATTCCTCACTGTACCCCTTGGTCACTATGAATAATGATATCTTTTCTAGCTACTAATTAATTTTTTCTGCTATAGCAAAGGCAACTGCATTTTCTTTACTATGGCTAATGGAAATATGTATATTTGATATGCCTATTGTATCTGCTAGCTTTTTAGCCTTACCTAAAAGCCTTACGCAAGGTTTTCCTGAGCTTTCTGTATAAATCTCAATGTCGGTCCATTTAAAGCCACTAATTCCACTTCCAAGTGCTTTACTTACTGCTTCCTTTGCAGCAAAAAGCCCAGCTAT
>JBBAFY010000045.1:0-21100 GCA_041655135.1 Tissierellales bacterium | reverse complement strand
ATATTGTACCTGGAGACTTAAGAGATGATATGCTTACATTTAGAGACATTGCAAAAACAGCTTCCAATTTTATTAAACATATTATCAAGGATAGGGATATCATAGGAATTACTGGTGGTACAACTATGGCCTTACTAGCAGAAGAAATGACATATGATAAAACAAAGAGGGATGTCACAATAGTTCCAGCTAGAGGTGGACTTGGTAAAGAACTAGAAACACAATCAAATAATATTGCAGCAAAGATAGCAAAAAAGCTAGGAGGAAGTTATAGACTTTTGCAAGTTCCAGACAATGTAGGAGCAGAAGCTCTCAAAGCCTTAATGACTGTCCAGGAAGTAAAAGAGGTCTTAGAAATAATTAAAAATATGGATATTTTAGTTTTTGGTATTGGGAGAGCAGATATAATGGCTCAAAGAAGAGACCTTCGGCAAGACAAGATAAAGGAAATTGAGAAAAGTGGAGCAGTAGCAGAGGCATTTGGACACTATTTCAACACCAATGGTGATATTGTACACGAGACTAGTACAATCGGATTAACCTTAGAGGATTTTAAAAGAATAAATACAGTCATTGGAGTAGCAGGCGGAAAAGATAAGGCAGAAGCTATTATTTCAATTTGCAAGTTACATAAAAATATGACCCTTATAATAGATGAAGCTGTCGCAAGAAAGATATTATCAATGTCATGTATTGCTACAATATAGTAGCTAAAAAATATAAAAGGAGGAATTTTAATGTCAATTAAAGTTGCTATCAATGGATTTGGAAGAATAGGAAGAAACGTTATGAGGATTGCTTTCGAGAATAATGTAAAGGAATTGGAAGTAGTAGCAGTAAACAGTTCTCAAAGCCCCGCAAGCCTAGCTCATCTATTTAAGTATGATACTTGTTTTGGTAAATTTGAAGGTGAAGTAGGGGTGGCAGAGGATGCAATAATTGTAAATGGAAAAGAAGTCAAGGTAGTAAACAACAGAGATCCAGAAGGTCTCCCATGGACTGAGCTTGGAGTAGACTTAGTTATTGAATCTTCTGGTAAGTTTAGAGACAAGGAAAGTAATATGAAGCATATTAAGGCTGGAGCAAAAAAGGTTATAATTACTGCACCAGGAAAAAATGAAGATGCAACTATAGTTATGGGTGTAAATGATAAAGACTATGATCCTGTAAACCATGTAATTGTATCTAATGCATCATGTACAACAAACTGTTTAGCACCATTTGCAAAAGTAATAGTAGAGAAATTCGGAGTAGTTAAAGGTCTAATGACTACAGTACATGCTTACACAAACGACCAAAGAATTCTTGATGGTTCACATAAGGATTTAAGAAGAGCAAGAGCAGCTGCTGAATCTATCATTCCTACAACTACAGGTGCTGCAAAGGCAGTTGCGTTAGTTATACCAGAGCTTAAAGGAAAATTAAATGGTATGGCAATGAGAGTTCCTACACCAACAGTTTCTGTAGTAGACGTCGTATTTGAAGTAGAGAGGTCTACAAGTGCAGAAGAAGTAAACCAAGCACTTAAGGAAGCTGCAGATGGAGAATTAAAAGGCATACTAGGGTTCTCAGATGAGCCATTAGTTTCAATAGATTATAGAAAAGACCCACGTTCTTCAATTATAGATGGATTATCAACAATGGTAATTGATGATATGGTTAAAATAGTTTCTTGGTATGATAATGAGTGGGGATATTCAGCAAGAGTCGTAGATTTAGCAGTATTAATGGCTAATAAGTGGCAATAACAAACAATTTAAGACCGGTTTAATAGCCTATAGCTATTAAACCGGCTTTTGAACGCTATACAATATGTTTTAGGCCAGTAAGGAGGGATTGTATGTTAAACAAAAAAAGCATAGTAGACTTAAATGTTTCAGGAAAAAGAGTATTAGTAAGATGTGACTTTAACGTTCCTATGAATGACAAAGGAGAAATAACTGACGATAGAAGAATAAGAAGTGCAATACCAACTATAGAATACATAATAAGCAAAGGCGGAAAAGCTATAGTAATGTCCCACTTTGGAAGACCAAAGGGAGAGCCTAATCCTAAATATACACTAGAGCCCATAGCTAAAAGACTTGGTGAATTATTAAATAAGGAAGTAAGGTTTGCCAAGGATGATATGGTAGCAGGAGAAATAGCAAAAGAAGTAGTTAATAATATGAAAGATTCTGATGTTGTACTACTAGAAAACACAAGATTTAGAAAAGAAGAAGAAAAAAATGGAGAAGAGTTTGCAAAGCAATTAGCATCATTAGGGGATATGTTTGTAAATGATGCTTTTGGTACTGCACATAGAGCCCATGCATCAAATGTTGGGATTAGCAGCAAATTACCTTCGGCATCTGGATATTTAGTAAAGAAGGAAATGGAAGTAATGGGTAAAGCAATGTCTAATCCAGAAAGACCTTTTGTAGCTATACTTGGTGGTGCAAAAGTATCAGATAAAATAAATGTAATAGAGAATTTCCTTGATAGAGTTGACAGTCTACTTATTGGTGGAGGCATGGCGTATACATTCTTAAAGGCACAAGGCTTGGAAATAGGGAAATCTTTAGTAGAAGAAGATAAGCTTGAATTAGCAAAGGAACTAATTAAAAAAGCTAAAGCTAAGAAAGTGAACCTAGTATTACCTTTAGATATGGTAGTTGCTAAGGAATTTAAAAATGAAACTGAATTTAAAACAGTTGATATTAACCAAATGCCTGCAGACATGATGGGACTGGATATTGGAGAAAAAACAATAGAAGTCTTTTCTAAGGTAATTAAAGATGCTAAGACTATTTTATGGAACGGTCCAATGGGAGTATTTGAGATACCTAACTTTGCAAATGGTACAAATGCCATTGCAAAAGCAATGTCTGAGTCAAGTGGAATAACTATTGTAGGTGGAGGAGATAGTGCTGCCGCAGTAGAACAAGCTGGTTTAGATGAAAAAATGACACATGTATCCACTGGCGGAGGAGCATCGCTGGAATTTTTTGAAGGAAAGGTTCTTCCTGGCATTGCAGCAATAGAAGATAAATAAGGAGGACTAGAAATGAGAATACCTATTATAGCTGGTAATTGGAAAATGAATAAAACTATAGAAGAAGCTATTCAGTTAGTAAAAGCAATAAAAGACAACTTGAAAAATGATATAGAAGCTGTGGTGTGCGTTCCGTTTACTGCATTAAGTGAAGTGAAAAAGGAAATCTCAAACACAGAGCTTAAGCTCGGTGCACAAAACATGCATTGGGAAGAGAGTGGTGCCTTTACTGGGGAGATATCACCTTCAATGCTTAAGGAAGCTGGAGTAGACTATGTGATTATAGGCCACTCAGAGAGAAGACAATATTTTGGAGAAACAGACGAGACAGTAAACATGAAAATAAAAGCTGCCTTAAAGCATGATCTTATGCCTATAGTATGTGTAGGTGAAACTCTAGAACAAAGAGAGGCTAATATTGAAAAGGAAGTAGTTGAATCTCAAGTACTAAAGGCATTTACAGATATAGGCTCACAAGAAATGGTTAGTATAGTAATTGCATACGAACCAATTTGGGCAATAGGTACAGGTAAGACAGCAACTAAAGAAGAAGCCAATGAAATTATAGGATTCATAAGAAGAATAATAATGGATAAATATGGACAAGAAGTATCAAACAAGATAAGAATACAATACGGCGGGAGCGTTAAACCAAGTAATATTACCGAAATAATGGAACAGTCAGATATTGACGGTGCATTAGTGGGAGGAGCCAGCTTAAAATCAGAGGAATTCATTAAGCTAATTAGCTTTTAAAGAGGTGGAAGTATGGAAAAGAACTTAGTATCAATTATAATACTAGATGGTTGGGGATTGGGAAAGGAATATGAAGGAAACGCAATTCTTAAGGCTAAGACTCCAAGTTATAAGCTTTTAATGGAGAACTATCCAAGCACTACATTAGAAGCTAGTGGACTTTCTGTAGGACTACCAGAAGGACAGATGGGTAACTCTGAAGTTGGGCATCTCAATATAGGCGCTGGAAGGATAATTTACCAAGAATTAACCAGAATAACAAAATCCATTGAGAACAAGGAATTCTTTTGCAAAAATGAACTTATTAATGCTATGGAAAATTGTAAGAAGAATAATTCTAATCTTCATTTAATGGGTCTCCTATCAGATGGTGGAGTTCATAGCCACAACAGTCATCTATATGCATTGTTAGAACTTGCTAAGAGCCAAGGGCTAAAAGAAGTATATATACATTGTTTCCTAGACGGTAGGGATGTACCACCTAAAAGTGGCAAAGGATATCTAAAGGAGCTTGAAGAAAAGCTTTCAGAAATAGGGCTAGGGAAAATAGCTTCAATTTCGGGAAGATATTATGCAATGGATAGGGACAAAAGATGGGAAAGAGTAAAGCTGGCCTATGACGCACTAACATTAGGTACTGGTAATACATCAGGATCAGCTGAAGAAGTTATTAATAAATCCTATTCTGAGGATATAACAGATGAGTTTGTGGTGCCTTCTGTAATTATAAAGAAAGGTGAACCTTTAGCAACTGTTGATAACAACGATTCAATAATTTTTTTTAACTTCAGACCTGATAGGGCAAGAGAGCTAACAAGAGCTTTTGTTGATATTAACTTTGAAGGTTTTGAGCGTCAGAAAAAGGTACATACCCATTATGTGTGTATGACTCAATATGATAAGACTATTGATAATGTAGAAATAGTTTATAAGCCTCAAGCTTATTCGAATACCCTTGGAGAGTACATAAGTTCCTTAGGAATGAAGCAACTTAGAATTGCCGAGACAGAAAAATATGCTCATGTTACATTCTTTTTTAACGGTGGCGTTGAAAAACCAAACGACAATGAAGATAGGGTGTTGATACCTTCTCCTAAGGTAGCAACATATGATTTAAAGCCTGAAATGAGTGCAATTGAAGTTAAGGATGAAGTGATAAATAGAATAAGAAGTAAAGAGTATGATTTTATGGTGCTTAACTTTGCAAATACAGATATGGTAGGACATACAGGAGATCTTAATGCTGCTGTAAAAGCTATAGAAACAGTTGATGCATGCCTAGGTGAAATAGTAGAAGAAATAAATAAGATAAATGGAAAGGTGCTAATAACTGCAGATCATGGAAATGCAGAAGAGATGACTGATAAGGAAACAGGTAGTAGGTTAACAGCACATACTACTAACAAAGTTCCGTGTATAATTAAAGGAGAAGGGAATGTAAGTCTAAGAGAAGGTGTTTTAGCAGATATAGCACCTACTCTACTAGATATGATGAAAGTCGAAATTCCCCGGGAAATGACCGGAACATCATTAATAATTAAGTAATGGTGTGTTAGTGCGGTTAATTAATGTCATCCAAAGCGTTAGCCAAGGGTCACATTCTAGAATATGTAGGGGTTAGTTTCTATGCTAATCCATAAAACAAGGAGGTAACAACCATGTCAATGATAACAGATATTTATGCAAGAGAAATACTTGATTCAAGAGGAAACCCAACAGTAGAAGTTGAGGTTTGGACAGAAAGCGAAGGATTTGGAAGAGCAGCAGTACCTTCCGGTGCGTCAACAGGGGCATTTGAAGCAGTAGAACTAAGAGATAATGACAAAGGTAGATATCTGGGTAAAGGCGTAGTAAATGCTGTAAATAATGTTAACGATATAATAGCTCCAGAAATAATCGGTATGGATGCATTAGACCAAGCAGCAATAGATTTGATGCTTATAGAGCTTGATGGAACAGACAATAAAGGAAAACTAGGAGCTAATGCTATTCTTGGAGTATCTATGGCAATTGCAAAAGCAGCAGCAGATGTATTGGGATTACCTTTATATCAATATCTAGGTGGAGTAAATTCAAAAACACTTCCAGTTCCAATGATGAACATATTAAATGGAGGTGAGCATGCTGATAACAATGTAGATATTCAAGAGTTTATGGTAATGCCAGTCGGAGCTCTTAACTTTAGAGACGCACTTAGAATGGGAGCAGAGATATTCCATAACCTAAAGAAGGTTCTAAAAGATAAGGGATTAAATACATCAGTAGGTGATGAAGGTGGATTTGCGCCAAATCTAAGCTCTAATGAAGAAGCTTTAGCTACTATAGTAGAAGCTATTAAACAAGCTGGCTATAAACCAGGAGACGAGGTATTATTAGCATTAGACGTGGCAGCTACAGAAATGTACAATAAAGAAACAAAAATTTACTCTCTTGCAGGTGAGGGTAAAGAACTTACATCAAAAGAAATGATAGACTTCTATGAAGACCTAGTAAATAAGTATCCAATCATATCTATAGAAGATGGTTTAGATGAAGAGGATTGGGAAGGTTGGAAGGCTCTAACTGAAAGACTTGGAGATAAGATTCAGCTAGTAGGTGACGATTTATTTGTTACTAACACAAAAAGACTAGAAAGAGGCATCCAAACAGGAGTAGCCAATTCAATTCTAATTAAGCTTAACCAAATCGGTACTATTACGGAGACATTAGATGCTATAGAAATGGCTAAGAGAGCAGGATATACAGCTGTTGTTTCTCATAGATCAGGTGAGACTGAGGATTCTACTATTGCAGATCTAGTAGTAGCTACAAATGCTGGCCAAATAAAGACTGGAGCACCATCAAGAACAGATAGAGTTGCAAAATACAACCAATTATTAAGAATAGAAGATATGCTGGGAGAGATAAGTCAATATAGAGGAAAAGAAGTGTTTTACAATATAAAAAGAAAATAGAATAAGCAATATGGTATGATTTGCCTAAAAATGCCTAATAATATTAATAGAGGTTTATTAATATTATTAGGCAATTAAGGTTAAAGACTATGAAAAAGGCAAATTCTTATTGATTTTATACTGCTACTGTGTTAAAATTATTGTGTTTATGAGACATAACAGGAGGTGGAAAGATGCAAACAATTTTTTATATTTTAATAGTAATAGCAAGCTTAGTTCTTATTGCTAGTGTATTATTACAATCAGGGAAAAGCGCAGGACTATCTGGTAGTATTGGTGGTGGTGCAGAAAGTATTTGGGGTAAAAACAAAGGAAGAAGCTATGAAGGATTACTTAGCAAATTAACTACAGTTTCTGCAATAATATTTGTTATATCAGCATTAGTATTAACTGCATTGCAGTAAGGAACTAAACAATCAAGGAGGAAAGAATAAATGGACATATTTTTAATCTCGGCACCAGTTGTTGGGATAATTGCTTTAATATTTGCTCTTATAAAGGCATCATCTATTAATAAAGTATCTCCTGGTAACGATAGAATGAAAGAAATAGCATCCTATATAGAAGATGGAGCTATGGCTTTCCTTTCAAGGGAATATAAAACTTTAGCAATTTTTGTTGTTGTATTATTTATTATATTAGCAGTTGGAATAAATATACTAACAGCCGTAAGCTTTTTAATTGGAGCAATTTTCTCAGCTTTAACAGGATTTTTTGGAATGAAAGTAGCTACAAAAGCCAATGTTAGAACTGCCAGTGCTGCAAAGGATGGCGGTATGAATAAAGCCCTAAGTGTAGCATTCTCAGGTGGAGCAGTTATGGGAATGGCAGTCGTAGGATTAGGACTTTTAGGTGTTGGTACTCTTTACATCACTATAGGTGATCCAGCAATAATTACTGGTTTTGGACTAGGAGCTTCATCAATAGCGTTATTTGCACGTGTTGGTGGAGGTATATATACTAAGGCTGCAGACGTGGGAGCAGACCTTGTAGGTAAAGTAGAAGCAGGTATTCCAGAAGACGATCCAAGAAACCCTGCTGTTATAGCTGATAACGTTGGAGATAACGTTGGTGACGTTGCAGGTATGGGAGCAGACCTATTTGAATCTTATGTAGGTTCTATAATATCAGCTATTACATTAGGAGTAGTAGTTTTTGATGCGAATGGAGCATTATTCCCACTAGTCTTAGCTGCAGTTGGCGTAATAGCTTCAATAATAGGAACTTTCTTTGTAAGAGCAAAGGAAGGTTCAGACCCTCAAAAATCTCTTAATACTGGTACACTAGTTAGTTCAGTTTTAACAGTTATAGTTGCATTTTTCTTAAGTAAATACTTATTAGATTCATATCAACCTTTTATAGCAATATTATCTGGACTTGCAGTAGGATTAATAGTTGCTAGAATTACTGAATACTATACTTCAAGCGACCATAAACCTGTTCAAAGTATAGCAGATGAATCAGAAACAGGAAGCTCGACTAATATTATTAGTGGTTTATCAGTAGGTATGATGTCTACAGCATGGCCAATAATAGTAATAGCAATAGGTATTCTAATAGCATTCTATGCTACAGGTGGAGCAACAGCCCCTGCACAAGGACTTTATGGCATAGCACTTGCTGCAGTTGGTATGCTATCTACAGCTGCTATGACAATAGCTGTTGATGCTTATGGACCAATAGCAGACAATGCTGGTGGTATTGCAGAAATGAGTGAGCTACCAAAAGAAGTGCGTAAAATTACAGACAAACTTGATGCAGTAGGCAATACAACAGCAGCAGTTGGAAAAGGATTTGCTATAGGTTCAGCTGCACTTACAGCATTAGCATTATTTGCATCATATACACAAGCAGTTAATTTAACTAGCATAGATTTAACTCAACCTACAGTAATTGCTGGATTGTTAATTGGGGGGATGTTACCATTCCTATTCTCAGCTATTACAATGAAAGCTGTTGGTAAAGCAGCATTTAGTATGATTGAGGAAGTAAGAAGACAGTTTAGAGAAATCCCTGGCATAATGGAAGGCAAGGCTAAACCAGAGTATAGAAAATGCGTTGACATCAGTACTTCAGCGGCATTAAAAGAAATGGTAATACCAGGTATACTAGCAGTTGTTGCTCCAATAGCTATAGGTATAATTTTAGGTACAGATGCACTTGGAGGACTATTAGCTGGTGCATTAGTTACTGGAGTTCTAATGGCAATATTTATGGCTAACGCAGGTGGAGCTTGGGATAACGCTAAGAAATATATCGAGGAAGGAAACCATGGTGGTAAAGGTAGTGAGGCTCACAAGGCGGCAGTAGTTGGTGATACTGTTGGTGACCCATTCAAAGATACATCAGGACCTTCAATTAATATATTAATTAAGCTTATGACAATTGTTGCTTTAGTATTTGGACCTCTCTTCCTTTTAGTTAATGAGGGAGCAGGTTTAATAAGTAGATTCTTTTAATTTAACTAAATGAATTCTTTGGAAGGCAATTCTATACGAATTGCCTTCTTTTTTAATTTAAATATTTAAAAAATACATTTGCAAGTTAAACTTAGTTATAGAGTTGGTGGTAAAAAGAGCCAGACTTCAATGGAATATAGGCTATGGAATATTATTTGAAGTTCTGTTATAATCATATAGTATCTAATGTTTTATTTCGAAATAGAATAGTAGTTAACAGCAACTTAAAACATAAAATTATTTGAAAACTAAAATATAAAATATTATAGGAGCAAATATAATATGAAAGTAAATATAGAAAATAAGGATTTAAACTACATATGCGAAGGAGAAGGTAAGAATATATTGATTCTTCATGGTTGGGGTGCAAATATTGACACTATAATGCCAATATTTAACCACCTAAAAAATCATTTTAAGGTCTATGCCGTAGATTTCCCAGGCTGTGGGAAGAGCCAGAAGCCAGATGAAGTATTAGGTGCTTATGATTATGCTAGAATCATTAAGAAATTTATTGATGATATGCAAATGAGCGAAGTCATTTTAATTGGTCATTCACACGGAGGAAGAGTATCATTAGTCCTATCTAATAAGTATCCAGAATTAATAAAGAAAATGATTCTAATAGACAGTGCCGGTCTAATACCAAAGAGAAAGTTAAGGTATTATGTTAAGGTATATACATTTAAAACACTAAAAAAACTTTATGGTTTGGCTTTTTTCTGGGTAAATAAGGAAGAGAAAATGGAGCGTTTTTATAAAAAGTTTGGGTCTGACGATTATAAGGATGCAGATGGAATCATGAGAAAAATACTAGTAAGGCTAGTAAATGAAGATTTGAGTCCCTTATTGAAAGATATAAAAGCGTCAACACTCTTAGTGTGGGGTCGGGATGATGATGCAACACCGGTCTATATGGGAGAGATAATGGAGAAGGAGATTAAGGAGAGTGGATTAGTAGTGCTTGAGAATGCTGGACATTATTCATATCTTGACCAATTTATTAGATTTAAAGCAATTGTAGACAGTTTTCTTGAAAAAGATAGGATTAGTTAAAATTGCTTGTGTTTAATGAAAAATTATTAAAAACTAATGAAAGATAACAAATAAATTGTTAAAATATACAGTCAGATTATTATTATAATGATTAGTATAGTATTAGTAAATTGTAGCCATTTAGGAGAGTGAATTTGATGTTTGGAAATAATAGCCTTATGTTAATACTAGCTGTAATTAGTATTGTCATTTGGAATGTATCCTTTTTTTACAGAAGCAGGTATATGCTTCATATGATGCAGTTAGAAGGATATTTAAACGAAAACTACATAAACTGGATAAGGGAATTTAAGTATAAAGTCTTTTCTTCAAAAATCAATGTACCTGTTATAAGCTCTGTAATTTTTGCCTTAATTACTTTAATAACAGGTCCAGGAAAAAAGTTATTGATTCCAGCCAATATAATTATTTGGTCCTTGTTGACTATTCTTTCTACTAACTTTAGAAAAGAGAATATTAAGAAGGATTTAGTTTATACAAAAAGAGCTCAAAGACTGTTAGCATCTATGTATATTGTAAATGTATTAGTTTTAATCGCTTCAGTAAGTATATATTGCTTATTAATTAGCAACTTTTTTGCATACTACGCAATTTTACTGTTAATATGTACTGCATTGTATTATTTTGCTCCATATACATTAATATTAGCAAATATTTTAGTAAAGCCTATAGAAAATGCAGTAAATCATTACTTTTATGATATGGCAAAGAAAAAAGTCAGGAGCCTTGAGGAACTAAAAATAGTTGGTATAACAGGCAGCTATGGAAAAACTAGTGTAAAATTTATTACTGCAAAAATATTGGAAGAAAAATTTAATGTTTTAAAAACGCCAGAAAGCTATAATACACCTATGGGAGTAAGTAAAGTAATTAATAATACTCTAAAAGATGAATACAATGCATTTGTAGTAGAAATGGGTGCAAGAAGTATTGGTGAGATTAAGGAAATGGCTGAGCTAGCAGGACCTAAGATAGGAGTAATTACCTCAATAGGCCCTACACATTTAGATACATTCATCAATATTGATAATATAATGAAGACTAAATACGAATTAATAGAGGCACTACCACCAGACGGGGTTGCTATATTCAATTATGATAATCAGTACTTAAGGAAACTAGCAGACAAAACATTTAAAGAAAAGATACTTTATGGAACTGATAATATTGAACTTTTAGACATATATGCTACTGATATTGAAGTGTCAGAACAAGGCTCAACATTTAATTTAAATGATAAAAAGGGAAGTTCTATAGAATGTCAAACAAAGCTATTAGGAAAGCATAATATTGAAAATCTATTAGCTGGTGCTGCTGTGGGAGTGGCTTTAGGCTTAACACTTGAAGAGATTGTAATCGGAATAAAGAAGGTAGAACCAATACCACATAGACTTCAGCTTATAAATCCAGGTACTGGAGTGATTGTAATTGATGATGCATTTAACTCAAACCCTGTTAGCTCAAAGGCAGCCTTAGAGGTTATAAATCAATTTAAAGAGGGAAGAAAAATAATAGTTACTCCTGGAATGATAGAACTTGGGGAAGAAGAAGAAGAGGCAAATAGACAATTTGGTAGATACATAGCTGATGTGTGTGATTATGTAATACTTGTTGGGAAAAATAGAACTAAGCCTATTTATGAGGGAATATTTGAAAAGGATTTTAATAAGGATAATGTTTTTGTTGTAGGTAGTTTAAATGAAGCTACTATAGTGTTACAAAAAATAGTCAGATCTAAGGACATAGTATTATTTGAAAATGATTTGCCTGACACTTATAATGAGTAATATGGGAAATAAATAATAAGGAATGGGGGATTCTAATGAAAAAAAGAGTAGGTGTTGTTTTTGGGGGTAGAAGCGTTGAGCATGAAGTGTCTGTCATTACTGGTATGCAGGTCATTGAAAACATTGATAATACAAAATATGATATATTACCTATATATATAAGCAAAGATGGTCAATGGTTTACTGGTGAGTCATTAATGAGCTTTAAGAACTTTAAAAATGATAGTTTAAAGAATTTGAAAGAAGTGATAATGACTCCAAAGTACAGTGATAGCAAGCTATATTCACATCCAGAAGACATAGGATTTTTAGGTAAGAAGCTTGTAGAAAAGGTAGATGTAATATTCACTGCACTTCATGGAACTAATGCAGAAGATGGAACTGTTCAAGGACTACTTGAATTAATAGATATCCCATATACGGGAGCAGGAGTTATGGCATCTGCAGTAGGCATGGATAAGATTACAATGAAAGATGTATTTAGAGCTCATGATTTGCCCATAGTAGATTATATGTGGTTTTTTAGAAAGAGATGGAGTACTGATAGGGAAGGCCTTATAAACGATGTAGAAAAGAATCTTGGTTATCCTGTTTTTGTTAAGCCAGCAAATCTTGGCTCAAGTGTTGGTATTACAAAGGCTAATGATAGGCAAAAGCTAATAGATGCCATCGAAATAGCTATAAGATATGATAGAAAAATAATTGTAGAAAAAAGTGTTGAAAATCCGAGAGAAATAAACTGTGCTGTTATGGGATATGATGATGAAGTAAAAGCATCATTATGCGAAGAACCTGTAGGCTGGAAAGACCTACTAACCTATGAAGACAAATATATTAGCAGTAATAGCAAAGGAGCCAAGGGTGGAGGAAGAAACATACCTGCTGACCTTCCAGAGGAGACAACAAAGCTAATACAAGAAACAGCAAAGCAAGCGTTTATGGCTATAGATTGTAGAGGAAATGCAAGAATAGACTTCCTACTAGATAGCGAAGGTAAGGTGTTTGTTAATGAAATTAATACCCTACCAGGTTCAATTGCATATTACCTATGGGAGCCAATGGGAATCGACTTCAAAGACCTAACAACAGAGCTTATAAACATTGCATTAGCGGCCCATAAAGAGAAAAATGAGAATATGTATTCATATGATGTAGATTTATTTAAGCGAATAGAATACGGTGGAAGTAAAGCAAAGAAAATATAGTTTTTTATATAGACATGGTTGGTTTTAATCATGTCTTTTATTTTTACTGAAATAATTTTTACTATGCTTCATGATATGTGCTATAATATGGAATAAGATTCTTTGGAATAATTTGCATTAAGATTTTAACAAAGCTAATAATATACAAAGGAGATAAAAAAATGAACAGAGAAGATGCACTAAAGCATGTGAAGGAAAATATAAAAAACAAGAATTTATTAAAGCACATGTATGCAGCAGAAGCTGTAATGAGAGGACTTGCAGAAAAGTTTAATGAAGATGAAGAAAAATGGGGTGTAGCAGGATTAGTCCATGATATAGATTATGATACAACAGCAGAGGATTTAGCAAGACATAGCTTAGTCGGAGGAGCAATGCTAGAGGAGCTAGGATATGATAAAGATATAGTTTATGCAGTTAAGGCACATAATAAAGCACATGGACTAGAAAGAAAATCACTAATGGATAAGGCATTATTTTGCACTGATCCACTTACTGGACTAATTGTTGCATCTGCATTAATATCTCCTGTAAAGAAGCTTCATGCCATAGATACTCAATTTGTAGTGAATAGATTCTATGAAAAATCCTTTGCAAAAGGTGCAAATAGAGAGCAAATAAGGGCATGTGATGATTTAGGACTTACTTTAGAAGAATTTATTAGTATAGGACTTGAATCAATGAGGCAAATTAATCATATATTGGGACTTTAATAGAATGGAGGAGTTAAATTCATGAACACTAAGGAAAAAATAGTGGAATTTATGGAAAAACAAGCTTACAAGCCTATGCTTAGAGAGGAACTCGCAAGGGCCTTTGAAATTGGGACTGAAGATCACAAGGATTTTTTTAAGTTATTAGATGTAATGGAAAATGAAGGACTTATAATAAAAACACATAAGGATAGATACGGAATACCTGAAAAGATGAATCTAGTAGTAGGAAAACTACAATGTCATCAGAGAGGGTTTGGTTTTTTAATACCAGAAAATAAGGAACTTAATGATGTGTTTGTCTCTGCACAGGATATGAATGGCGCGCTACATGGAGATAAGGTAGTAGTCAGACACACTACAAAAAGTAGCGAGGGTAGAAGACAAGAGGGAGAAGTAATTAGGATTCTAGAAAGAGTAAATAAAACAATAGTAGGAATCTATGAAAATAGTAAGAGCTTTGGATTTGTAGTTCCTAGTGATACGAGAATGAATATGGATATATTTATTCCAAAATCAGAGACAAATGGAGCCAATACAAATGAATTAGTAATAGTGGAGATAACGAAGTGGCCTGAAAAAAGAAGAAATCCTGAAGGAAAAATTATTGAAATATTAGGCAAGAAAAATGATACAGGAATAGATATACTTGCTATTATTAAGAAATACGGATTGCCAGAGGACTTTCCAGAGGAAGTATATGCAGAAGCAGAAAGAATACCAGAGGAAATACGTGAAGAAGAAATAGAGAGAAGGTTAGATTTAAGAGGTAAAAATATATTCACTATAGATGGTGCAGATGCAAAGGATTTAGATGATGCAATCTCAATTGAAAAACTTGAAAATGGTAACTTTGAATTAGGAGTACATATAGCTGATGTGACATATTACGTGAGAGAAAAATCACCATTAGATAAGGAAGCACTAAAAAGAGGAACCAGCGTATATCTTGTAGATAGAGTGATACCTATGCTTCCTAAAAAGCTATCTAATGGAGTATGTAGTTTGCACCCTGGAGTACCGAGGCTAACCCTAAGTGTTTTTATGGAAATAAATAAAAATGGAAAAGTTGTAGATCATAAGATTCAAGAGACTATCATAGAAAGCAAGGAAAGATTAGTTTATGATGATATATCAGATTTATTAGAAAAGGATGACATAAAACAAAAGGAAAGATATGCCCATATTTTAAAGGACATAAAGGCAGCAGAGGAGCTTTGTAGAATCCTAACAAGAAAGAGAGAAGAAAGAGGAAGTATTGATTTTGATTTTCCTGAATCTAAAATAATCCTTGATGAAAAAGGCAAGCCTATTGACGTAAAGAAGTATGATAGAAGAATAGCCAATAGAATAATTGAAGAATTCATGCTTATAAGCAATGAAACTGTGGCGGAATACATGTACTGGACAGATATACCATTTTTATATAGAATACATGAAGAACCAGATATAGAAAAGATTAATGACTTTAATAAATTTATCCACAACTTTGGTTATCACTTAAAGGGTTCCCAGGAAGTTCATCCAAAGGAACTTCAGGAACTTCTTAAGAAAATTGAAAATACTAGAGAAGAAACTATTATAAATACATTGATGCTTAGATCCTTAAGAAAGGCAAAATATAGTGCTGAATCAGAAGGACACTTCGGATTAGCTGCACAATATTATACTCACTTTACATCACCAATAAGAAGATACCCAGATCTTCAGATTCATAGAATTATTAAAGAATTTATCACTAAAAAGATAAATGATCAAAGAATAGATAAGCTAAGAGCTATTCTACCTAGAGTTGCAGAGCAGTCCTCTGAAACAGAAAGAACAGCAGATGAAGCATCGAGAGAGACAGATGATTTGAAGAAAGTAGAATACATGGCAAGTCGAGTAGGTCAGGAATTTGATGGCATAATATCAGGAGTCATGCCTTTTGGTATGTTTGTGGAGTTAGGCAATACAATAGAGGGGCTAGTACGTATAAGCACTCTTATTGATGACTATTATGAATATGACCAGCCAAATTATAGATTCATTGGTGCAAGGACGAAAAAGATTTATAGAATAGGTGATGAAGTAAGAATTAGAGTTGTAGGAACAGATGTAGCTAATAGACAAATTGATTTTGTTTTGATTTAAATATGAAGTTGACATAACTATGTATTTTTGTTATAATTAAATTTGCACTAAAATAGAGTATGGTGGGGATTCCATGAGTACAAATACACAAATTAAAACTCTAGCAACAAATAGAAAAGCTAGGCATGATTTTTTTATTGAGGAAACGATAGAAGCTGGAATTGCTTTAACTGGTACTGAGGTTAAGTCCTTTAGACAAGGAAAAGTCAATCTAAAGGAATGCTATGCTATGGTTGAAAATAGTGAGGTCTTTATCCATGGCATGCATGTAAGCCCTTATGAGCAAGGCAATATATATAATGTTGATCCTCTAAGAAAAAGAAAGCTCTTACTTCATAAGAGAGAAATTAGAAAGCTAGTAGGTTATATTACTCAAAAAGGATATTCCCTTATTCCACTAAGTGCATACCTTAAAAATGGCAAAGTAAAGATAGATTTAGCCATTGCAAAGGGTAAAAAGCTATATGATAAAAGAGAAGACATAGCAAAGAAAGATGCAGAAAGAAGAATGCAGCAACATATGAGCGAGAAGTATAGCTAATATATTCTGGGGGCGAAAAGGTTTCGACGGGGGTGTGGAGTAAAGAGTAGCGAGTCGTTGTCGCCAAACAACGCGAAAAGTGGCAAACATTTATAAACGCAAACGATAATTACGCATTAGCTGCCTAAGGTAGCTCGTCTACTCTAACGGTCCTGCCCGTTAGATGTTAGGCGTCATGTATGCAGGGAACTACTATAGGGGTGCTCTGACCTATAGTAGATAAATTAGAGATAGTTTAGTGAGAAGCCTGTTGCTAGGCGTCTCATGAGGCGATAACTCAAATTAGCAACTGCACTCGGAGAAACTCTTTATAAAGTACTTTCGGACGTGGGTTCGACTCCCACCGCCTCCACCAAAAATGGTATAAAAGCCTTGATTAGATTTTTCTAATCAAGGCTTTTATAATGCCATGAATCCTATAATACACTTTACTTTTAACAAACTACATAACTGTGAAATAGCTAAGTGGACAGGAACATTGGCTATTTCATAGTCCCACTTATTATTTAATCATTGAGTAATACAGAACACCATTTTCCTCTACCATAGTTATTTCTCCTAAAGCTCTAAGATGCTCTAAATGGGCGTGAGCTTCACCAGCAGCAAACCATTTTTGCGATTTTGGGAAGTCATCCCAATTCTTGCTTTTAATATCCCAATGCATTTGTTTTGTTATTGCTTTTACAGTAGATTTTCCTGATTTTTCTAAAGCTTGTCTTGCTTCTTCTAATCTTTCAGCATGATGTTTATAAAGCTCTTCAATTCTTGTGAGATGGTTGTCCACCAAAAACCGATGGGAAGAAAACAAATATTTAATATCCATATTATAAACAAGATCTAAGCTCTCGAAATAAGTTCCTAATATATCACCATATTGAAAATCCCAAAATGTAATATTGGGAGTTATCTTTCCTAGGATATGATCCCCACAAAATAGTATCTGATGGTCTTTTTCATAAAGACCAACTATTCCTGGTGTATGACCTTTTATATCTATGATTTCAAAATCATATTCTCCAATCTGAATATGTTCACCTGGAGTTGCAGGAGTAAAGCTAATTTCGGCTGTTGGTCGAAATTTAAACCCAGGATGGTCTTCAATATCTAACTGATCTTCTTCTAATCCTTGCAAAATTGCGTTTTGAATTACACTTTTCCATATTTGGGCTGATTTATCTACACTTTTATTTAATAAATCTCCATCCAACTTACTCATGTATAGAGTTAATCCCATTTTCTCTAAATATGAAGCTAACCCTGTATGATCTGAATGTAAGTGAGTCAGAAAAAGAATAGTATTTTTCGGGTTCAAATCCAATTCTTTAAAAACCTTCATTATTTCTTCTTTTGTATCTTCACGGTTAAAGCCTGTATCAATAATCATAGATTTTTCTTCGCCTTTAATGATGTAAAAATTCAAGTATTTTAAAGGATTATTTGGCAATGGTAGCTCTTTCAAATAAATATTTTTGTATACTTCTCTCATGTACGCATATCTCCTTTTTTATATTATGATAATGTCGTAAAATCCATACAAAACTGTTTTTTAAGTTTTCTTGCTTATGGCTTTATGTGGCGACTTATACTTTTTAGAAATCTTATATTATCTCGATTATTTGATTGTTTTTATATATGTCAATAATTTGAGTAGAAGAGGAATTCATTTTTTGTTTAAAATTTTTAGTGGTATCCAAATTGTCTCCAAAGTGCATGGGAATAAAAACCTTTGGGTTCAATTCATTAATGAAATATTCTCCGCCCATATAAAAGTTCTCATCAAGACGAGGATCAACTGGGAAAAATGCTAGATTAATACTATCACTTCTGATTTTGCTAACTTCTTCTTTAAAGGCCTTCTCCATAAGCTGCTTTTCATCTTCACTATCATCAGCCCAATACCACCAGTTCAAATCACCAGCAAAGAAAATAGTCTTATCATCAACCTTTACTAAAAAGGATATACCTAAATCCGTGGAGCCAAAGGATTCAATAGATACACCAGATAGATTTAATGATTGGTAAGGTCCCATTATATATGTATTGAGTGAAGGCTCTATTTTAATATCACTACTTAATACATAGGTGATATCTGTATGGTTTTCAGACCATTTTAAAATATCGGGATTAAAGTGGTCTGCATGTCCGTGGCTTGAAAAGACAATGGTTTTTTTATCCCTTAATTTTATTTTGCCTTTATAATAATCAAAAACCAAGAAATAATTATCAGTTTCAATACAAAAGCCACTATGATAAATATATTCAATTTTCATTAATATCACCTCCAATTATTATGACTTAGCCATGTAAATTAATTATAGCTGAAAAATTATATTTTTCAACATATCTTTAATTGTTGCATATATGAAAAATAGTATGTATATAAATGTTTGTTTTTCTAGTATTCTCATATAAAATTAGATTAATGTTAGATATATAGGTTAATAGATTGTATAGTGAAGGGGGAAGAGGGAAATGAGATTATTAATACATGACTTAGAAAATGAAGAGTTTCAAAGGATATTTCCTAATCCATTAGATGAGACCATGATTATCTCAAATAGTGATTCAATACATAATTGCATAGGGTGTTTTGGATGTTGGGTAAAGACACCTGCAGCTTGTCTAATACGTGATGAGTATGGAGATATGGGAGAGCATATGTCAAAGTGTAATGAGTTAATTATTATAAGCAAATGTTGCTACGGTGGCTATAGTCCATTCATTAAAAACGTAGTTGATAGGAGTATTCCATATGTGCACCCTTATTTTGTCATAGAGTCTGGGGAAATGCATCATAGGAGACGATACAAGAATCATATAGATTTAAAGGTTTGTTTTTATGGTGAGAATATAACAGAAAAAGAGAAGGAAACTGCTGAAAAGCTAGTGAAAGCAAATTCAATTAATTTACATTGTAGTGTTAGTAATATTTCATTTAAACATTGCATTTCAGAAATGGAGGGACTGATACTATGAAAATAGCTTTAATTAATGGAAGTCCAAAACCTGACAATAGTGCCTCAGGATGTATTTTAGAGGAGCTAAAGGCCTATATAGAAAGTGAAAACATGATGATTTCTAATTATAACTTTAGAAAGCCACAGCTAAATGCAGAAGAAATAGAAAAACTAACAGAGGAAGATGTTCTAATATTTGCATTTCCTCTATATGTAGATGGAATTCCATCCCATTTATTGTATTGCTTAACTCAATTGGAGGAAGCTTTTATAGCTGTAAATAAAAAAGATATTCTTGTATATACTTTAGTAAACTGCGGGTTTTATGAAGGACATCAAAATAGACTAGCCATTGAAATGATGGAAAATTGGTGTGTTAAGACAGGACTTAAATGGGGTCAGGGAGTTGGTATTGGAGCTGGTGGGATGCTTCAGTCGTTAAAAAATGTTCCGGCTGGGTCTGGACCAAAGAAAAATCTAGGAGAAGTTATTAGGCAACTCTCAGACAATATTAAGAACTGTGGAACGGGAGAAAACACATTTGTTACACCAAATTTCCCTAGGTTTGCATATAAGCTTGCTGCAGAAATGGGATGGCGAACTTCTATTAAAGCAAATGGATTACGGAGAAAGGATTTGTTTTTAAAAAAATAAATCAAGTTTAATGAGTAATTAGAACCTATGATATTCAAGTTTGTCTTTGTATAAATACATATCTAAATCTGAACTAATAGGCAATCTAAAAGAGCTGTTGCAAAACTAGATTAATGAGTTTTGCAACAGCTCCCCTATACTATAAATAACCACCTTCACCATCTGTAATGTCGAAATAAAAGATATATGTCTGATACCCAATATTTCCGTCTTTATCAGCTATATTAACTTTTGTCTTAACTCTAAATACTTTATTTTCTTCTGGACTAAAATCATATTCGATTTTTCCCCCATATGCAACATTAATGTCCCAACTAAAATCTACGAAGGTCTCTTTTAATTCATCAGTTGTATCAATGATACTTTCAGTTACATCAATTATTCTACCATCCTTGAATTGGATTACTGCTTTTTCAACGCTAATAAAATCTCTGTTAAGTATTGTGTAATCTGTCTCATATAAACCTATGACACAAAAATTACTAAAACTAGAGATTATATCACTGACATAGGTTCCATCTATAGAGTGAGTTGATGTAAGGTTTACCGTTTGAGTTTCAGAATCCCAACTTACTTCGTAACCAAATGATTCAGCCAAATATTTAATAGGTAAATAAGTTCTACTGTCCTTTACAATTGGTGAGGTATCCATTTCTAGTTCACTATGTCCACCACTATATAGTTCGTTTTCCCCATATATACTGTTCACAACATTCAATATTTTCATTTTACTACCTATGGTTAGTTCTAATACACGGCTATATTCATATAGTGTTAAGTATTCACCTTCATCGTAGGTTCTCCACATTTCCAAAGTGTTTGCATCAGTATAGTCCCTTTTAACAATGGCT
>JBBAFY010000044.1:0-21161 GCA_041655135.1 Tissierellales bacterium | reverse complement strand
TCCGTGTTCGTATAAGCACCCCTATGCTCCACCAATTTATTTCATTATAAGCCCAGATAGCTCAGTAGGTAGAGCAGGGGACTGAAAATCCCCGTGTCGGTGGTTCGATTCCGCCTCTGGGCACCACAAAAAAGTTTAAGCGAGATTATATAATAATCTCGCTTAAACTTTTTTGATTTTACTTAGTTTTTACATATAATACTTTTTGATTTTACTTAAATAGATTATAATGAAGTTGAAACTAACTAAATGTGTACTTTAGATTATTCTTTTAATAAGAAATAAATACAAAAATGAAAGGATATCATTATGATTTATATTGTAGAAGATGATAAAAATATAAGGGAATTAGAAAGCTATGCATTAGAAAGCAGTGGATATGAAGTTAAGTCCTTTGAAAACAGTATTGCTTTTTATTCAGCATGTAAGGAGCATTTACCGGACCTAGTTTTATTGGATATAATGTTACCTGAGGTAGATGGGCTTGATATCTTAAAAAATCTTAGAAATCAGGAAAAGACAAAAGATATCCCTATAATTATGATAACAGCTAGAACTACTGAAATAGATAAAGTAAAAGGGTTAGATTTTGGAGCTGATGATTATATATCTAAGCCATTTGGCGTAATGGAATTAATTTCTCGTGTTAAAGCTTTATTAAGAAGAACACAAGGTATAGAGAATAATAATAAGATTTTAAGCTATGAATATATTAGGCTGGATGATAAAAGACATAGTGTAACAGTTGAAGGGAAAGAGTGTGAGCTTACTTATAAGGAGTTTGAGTTATTAAAATTTCTTCTTTATAATCAGGAAATTGTTTTGTCACGAGAGAAATTAATGGAGCAAGTATGGGGGTTTGATTTTCAAGGAGAGAGTAGAACCGTTGATATGCATATAAAGACACTTCGTCAGAAACTTGGAGTAGGAGGAAATGCAATAAAAACCATACGAAATGTTGGGTATAAAATAGGAGATTAATATGAGAAAAAAAATTAAGTTTTATTTATATATAGTTGGTGGGATTTCAATTTTACTAACGGCCATTCTTACTATGTATGTATACTATGGTCTTATTGAACAACAGACGAAAAAAGATTTGGAAAGCTATGCACAATTAATAGAGCAAAACTATACTATAGCCAATCAAAATATTCTTTTGAAAAATACTAAAGATAGTGAAATACGAGTCACACTTATTGATTCTAATGGTAGAGTTATCTACGAAAGCGACGCAGATGTTAATTATATGGATAATCATAAAGATAGGCCTGAAATAATTGCTGCTCAGAGAACAGGCTCAGGAGAAGCTATTCGTTATTCAAAAACATTAGAAAATGATACACTATATTACGCAATACTGTTAGAGGATAGTAACATTTTGCGAATTTCAAGACAAACTCATAGCATTTTGAATTTATTTTTGGGGGTTTTGCCTCTTATCATAGGTATTGGAATGATTGTTTTCATATTATGTCTTTTGATTTCAAATGCATTAGCTGAACGGATTATTTATCCTATCGAAAAAGCAGCCGAAGATATTGAATCAGTAGAAGATAATATAATTTACGATGAATTAATTCCTTTTGTAAGACAGATAAAAATGCAAAATAAACATATATTAAGACAAATGGAGCATATAGAACAGGAAAAGAATAAAATTCATATAATAATGGAAAAGATGTCTGAAGGATTTCTACTATTAAGTATAGACAAGGTTATTTTAACCATTAATAATAGTGCAATTAGTTTACTAACATCAATAAAAGCAGATTATTTAGGCAAGAACATATTATATCTTTCTAGGAATGAGGCTTTAAATAAAAGTATTGACTGTGCAGTTAGAGGTAAAAGTGTAACTAATGAAGTTGTAATAAAAGATAAATTTGTTCAAATCTTCTCTAATCCTGTTTATGATAAAGATGAAATTATTGGTGTAATGTGTATCATACTAGATGTTACAGAAAAAAAGGAAAATGAAAAGTTAAGACGTGAATTTACTGCAAATATATCTCACGAATTGAAAACTCCCCTTACTTCAATATCTGGCTATGCAGAACTAATAGAAAATGGAATAGCAAGGCAAGAAGATATAAAGGACTTTGCACAAAAGATATGCGGTGAGGCTAGCCGATTAATACTTCTAATAAATGATATTATCAAAATTTCTGAACTAGAAGATCCTAGGCTGGAATTAGAGTATGAACAGGTAGATTTATTAGAGCTAGCTAAAGAATGTAAAAACAGGCTATTAGTGGTTGCACAAAAGAAAAAAATATCTATGAGTGTTATAGGGGAATCAATAAAAGTACTAGTTAATAGAGGAATGATTGAGGAGATAATTTATATTTTGTGCGATAATGCCATTAGATATAATAAACCTAATGGAAATGTGACTGTGACAGTTGGGACTAAAAATAGAAGTGTAATACTGACTGTTGAGGATACTGGTATTGGAATTCCCGAGGAACACCAGGAACGTATTTTTGAACGATTTTATAGAGTTGATAAGAGTAGGATTAAAGATACTGGCGGAACAGGCCTTGGACTATCTATAGTAAAGCATATTGTACAACAGCATAAGGCAAAAATAACATTAAATAGTGCTGCTAATGTTGGTACTAAAATTACTGTAATTTTTACTATCTAATTGATCATTATCAGTTAGATAGTTTTTTATATATTATAGTACTTTAATCATAATAGCATCAATAACATTTCTTTGATATAATTTATTAATACCATTACTATACTGTTAAACTGAAAGGAAGAGCAATATGGAAATTATAAGGCATACATTAAATGAAGAAGTCTATATTCCTGAAGCATTAATTGATCAAATGTTAGATAAAAAGATTTGTTTTCTAGATATTGAAACTACAGGCTTTAGTAGGAAATATAACCACATTATCTTAATTGGTCTACTATATATTAACAATTCAAAAATAGAGGTAATTCAATTTTTAGCTGATAATGAAAAGGATGAAAAGAATATTATTAATGATTTTGTAAAATATATTCCACAGTTTGAAGTCATATTTAATTTTAATGGCGATGCCTTTGATATACCTTTTATTAATGCAAGACTCAAATATTACAATTATGACTATGAGATTGATAAAAGCTTAAGTATGGACATTTTTAAGGTAGTTAGAAATAAGAAAAAAATATTAGGTCTGGATAAGTATAACCTGAAAACCATAGAAAAGCTTTTGAGAATAAGTAGAGAAGATACTATAAGTGGGAAAAAAAGCGTTGAACTGTATTTTGAATATACAAAAACAAAAAATAATAGGATAAAGGACATTATTTTGAAGCATAATTACGAAGATATATATAATTTGCCTAAGATATTAAAAATCTTTGATATTATAGAAGACAAAAGTAAGATTATATTAAAAACGAGATATTTAAATACAAATATTGAAATAACTATTAAAATTGACAGTATAAAGCGCACCGGAAATATGATGTATGTTGAAGGACTAACTAACACTATCAATCTACCAGACGAAATGCATTATGGTGACACACATACAATTAATTGGTATCCACAAACAGGCAATCTTCAAATTAGTCTAGAAGTAGAAGACGGAAATCTGTCAGATGGAAGCAAATGTGTATTTTTTAATTCCATAGCTTTCAGGCAAGGTTTAGATAATATTAATCGAATGAATTACAAATTACCAGACAATATATTAATGCTTAGTCATAATGGAAATATAATAGCAGATAATGTTGAAGTATTAATTAAGCACCTATGGCAAGGTCTTAACAAAAATTGATACTTTACATATCCAGTACCGAAGAGAGGGTAATATATGTGGACAAAAGATAAATATATTTTACAACTAAAAAGTATTACTAAGGATGCTTTAGATAAAGTAGACAAAGAACAACTAGATATCTATATTAGTGGTGTTAAAAGCATTTTATTCTATATAGGGAAGTCAGTATTATGCATGAAGTACCTAAAAGAAAATGGAAGTATGAATTTAGGGTATATTAATATAGATGATATTGAAGTAATATTTTCAACAATAGCGTCAAATAGTTTAAAGAAGGCAAAAGAATTATTTGAGGATAGTGTACTTTTAAATAAAGAAATTAAATCAAATATACTCATCATGCTTAAGAGTTTAGATAAAGATGAGCTTGAAAAAGTCTCTTTGGGGGAGATTTATGAGGCTTTTATTACCAATAAGCAAAAAAAACTTTTAGGACAGGTTTATACACCAGAATACATTGTTAAATATATGGTTTCATTAGGAGTTACCGAAGGTGACATTGTTATGAATCCTTGCTTTAGAGTAATTGACCCTGCCTGTGGAGCTGGTTATTTTTTATTAGAATTGTATGATAAAATCAAGCAAATATTTGAGAAAAAATATTCAGCAATAATTATAAGGCATCCTAACTTAGAAAATGAATTTAAGGATGGGATTCATTCATTTATTTTGAAATATAATTTAACAGGATTTGACATAGACCCCTTCGCTGTCTATATGACTGAAATCTCCTTAATAATAAAGGGGGATATTAAGGAAAATATCCAGACTAATATATTCAACAAGGATATTCTAATAGAAGAAAACCCTAACTTGCTAGACTATTTGGAAAAAACGGTAATAGAAGGTCCTGAAATAGAAAAGTATGACCTAGTAATAGGTAACCCTCCTTATGTTGGTCATAAAAATATAGATAAAGAATATAGAAGAAAGCTTAAAGAAGAATATTATGATGTTTATTCAGATAAATCCGATATATCATATTGTTTCTTTAAAAAGGGGCACAAACTCCTTAAGAATAATGGTAGATTAATATTCATTACTTCAAGGTACTTTCTTGAAGCACTTTCAGCCAAGGATTTAAGAGAATTCCTAAAGAGCAAATTTAAATTAGATGAAATAGTAGATTTCTATGGAAGGAATATTTTTAAAGGAGTTGGTATTACTCCTGCAATAGTAAATGCTGTTAAGTCCCAGTTGTGCAATGATAATATATTAATATATAGAAGTAAAAATTTTAACAAATCAAAAGAACCTAGTCTCAGTTTTAATAAAGTGTTTGAAAAATATTATGTTTCTCAGAATAGTTTAAATAGTAGCCACTGGTTGCTTGTAAGAGAAGATGAGAAAAGGTTATTTAGCAAAATTGATATGCAAGGAGAATACTTTTTATATGAGATATGTCAATGTAACCAAGGAATAATTACTGGATGCGATAAAGCCTTTATTGTAGATATTGAAACCATTGAAAAAGAAAATCTTGAAATGGATATTTGCAAGCCATGGGTGAAGAATAGTGAAGTAAGGAAATTTAGAGGAATAAATGCTAAAAGATATATTTTATATACCGATTTAATTGAAGATATAGACAAATATAAGAGCACAAAAAAACATATTTTGCCCTATAAGGATAAGCTTAATAATAGAAGAGAATGCTTATCTGGCACAAGGGGGTGGTATAAACTTCAATGGGGTAGAAATGTTGATGTTTTTAATCAACCTAAAATTTTGTTTCCATATAAGGCATCAGCAAATGAATTTACTATAGAGTATAGAGAAGTATGTAGTAGTGCTGATGTATATATATTAAGTCTTAAAGACAATTATAAAAAAGAAGTTTCTTTAGAATACTTAGTATCTTTTTTAAATTCATCACTATTTGAATTCTATTTTAAATCAATAGCAAAAAAGTTGAACCAAGGAATGTACGAATATTACCCTAATAAACTTATGACACTGAAGATTAAGTTAGGGAAAGAAAGGAATTTAATAGAGAAAAAGGCTAAGAAAATCATGAGTATGTATAATGAAATTGGATATATAGAAAGTATACAAAGGAACAAAGAGTCTTATAAGAACGTTAAAGTATTAGAGGATGAAATCAAAAAGGAAATGGAGCAAATAGATGATCACTTTTTTAATCTATATGAACTGGATAGAAATCAAATTGATATAATAAAAAAATGTATAGGAACTATAAGCACATAAATACTACAGGGGGAGATTTTATGAAATTAAGAAAATCAATAGCTGCAATACTTATATGCATACTATTATTTTCTAGCATAAATGTTACTTATGCGAGATTATACTTTTATGACGTTTTTGGTCACTGGGCTGAAGATTCTATAATGTGGGGAGCAAACACTTCAAAGCTACTAAATGGGTATGAAGATGGGACATTTAAGCCAGATGGTAATATAAGTAGAGCTGAATATGTGTCATTATTATTTAGAACAGCAATTAGACAGGGAATAATTAATACTCAGCAGTTAGTGGAGGATACTCTTAACTATACAGACATAAGTAGTGGATTTTGGGCATATGACCATATATCCCAAATAAAGGCATTTATAGATGGGGGAAATAATGATGTTGAGTTCCGCAACATTTTCCCTGGGAATAAATTCTTTCCTAATGAAAATATTACTAGGGAGGAAGCAGCTATCTTAACATATTTTTTGACAACATCTCCAGTAGAATTGAAAGATATTAGTTTTAATGATATAGATAATAGTCATAAATATTTTAATCAAATTATATCATTGACTAGAAATGGCATTATTTTAGGTTATCCAGACCAAACATTTAAGCCTCAAAACTATATTACTAGAGCTGAGGCAGTTACCATTATTCAAAAACTATACAGAGATATGGAATACCAGAAAAAATTATTTTTAGGAGATATAAAGCTTATAGAAAGTAATAGTATTAGTATAGAATATCCTTTATTTGGGGATTACTCAAATAAAAATCTTAGTACAAATGACCTCCTATATAAGAAGGCAATTGAAACGTTAGAGTATAAGTCCTTAGTAGGAATAATACCCTTTGAGGAAAGACATTTATATGATCCAAATCCTATTAAAACCATTGAAGACTTAAGGAAAAATGGATATGAGAATGTTGTAGGAATAAACTATTATCTGATAAAATATGGAAGTGGAACATATGATGATCAAACCCAGCTTGTAGAAGAAATTTTTGCTTCATATGCAAATGGTGCAATGTTAAGTGATGACGAACTGCAGATCATCTTTAAGAAATTTTTTGATTTAGTTGAAGATATGGATATAATGCTAAAGGCATTAGAACGCTGGGAAGGAACATCCTTAAATGAAGTAGCTAGTAATAACGCTCTATTTATGAGGTCTAAGGTTTATTTGTTACAAGGAAATATAATTGAGGCAATAGATTTGTATGATAATATTGATAGTCCCGATATAATTATACGAATGACACAGCTTATGAATTATGGTTATTTACTTACTGCTTTAAATGAACATGTGACTGCAGAAAAAGTTCTTAGAGACGGTTGGGAGCAAATAAAAATACTAGATTCTTATAAGATGAATAGTAGAAAATATGATGAGCAATTTATAGGAGCTTTAAAGGAAGTATTACGAATAAAGCAAAATTAGAAAAACCTGTTTCTATAACAGGTTTTTTTATTGTATTTTTTATATTAGGTTATAAATAAAAGACATTTTGCCCATAATATAATATTGAGATTGGAGGGGTTTAATGTCTTTAAAAATTGGCATTCCGCAAGGCTTATTCTTTTATGACTATTTTCCTTTATGGAAAGAGTTTTTTAATGAACTAGGAGCAGAGGTGGTTGTTTCTTGTAAAACAAATAAATCTATTTTAAATCATGGAGTATCAAACTGTGTTGATGAAGCCTGTCTTCCTGTGAAGGTATATCATGGTCATGTAATGGAACTAAGAGATAAGGTTGACTATATTTTTATTCCCAAGCTTATCAGTATCCAAGAGAGAGAATATGGCTGCCCAAAATATTTAGGTCTTCCCGAAATGGTTGGAAATTCAATTAGTGATATTCCCAATTGTATAGATGTAAATGTAAATCTAATAAAATCAAATTCTAGATTGATGGATGCTGTTATTGAGACTGGTAAATATATAACACCAAATGTTACTAATATAAAAAATGCCTATAAAATTGCATCTAAACACCATGAAAACTATAAAAGTCTCATTAGTAAAGGAATAATACCTATTGACGCAATTAAAATGTATAGCGGCGCTAGCAAAGAAATGAGGCCACTTAAGGATAAAGAACCTGTATTTATGCTAGTTGGTCATCCCTATAACTTATATGATGAATATATTAATATGAATTTAATAAAAAAACTTACAGATTATGGTATTAGGGTAATAACTCCAGAAATGATAGATGCTAGTAAAGTTGACTATTATGCAAATAAGTTACCTAAAAGAATGTTTTGGAGCTATGGTAAAAGGCTAATAGGCTCTTCATTTTACATGCTTTATGAGAGGAAAATAGAGGGGATAATTTATGTATCCTCATTTGGATGTGGAGTTGATTCTATACTAATTGATTTTGTACAGCGAGAGGCTAGAAAAAATGGCACTCCTTTTACATTACTGACAATAGATGAACATACAGGAGAGGCTGGTATAAACACTAGAATAGAAGCATTTATAGACATGATTAATCGGAGGAAAAGAAATGAAAATTACATTTCCACACATGGGTAATACATATATTGCTGCTAAAGGACTATTTGAAGATTTAGGGAATGAAGTAGTATTAGCACCTAGATGTAGCAAAAGAACCCTTGAGCTTGGAACCAAATATTCACCTGAGTCAATTTGCTTACCTTTAAAAATAAATATTGGCAATTATATTGAGGCAATAGAAAAAGGAGCAGATACTGTAGTCATAACGGGTAGCTGTGGTCCTTGTAGGTTTGGTTTTTATCATGTTATGGAGCAGGCTCTATTAAATGATTTTGGATATGATGTAAAAATAATAGCCTTCGATCCCCCAGATGGGAAACCAATGGAACTGTTAAAGCGAATAATAGAGGCAATGAATACATCAAATCCATATAAAATAATAAAAAGTGGGAAAAAGGCATTTAAAATAGTATGTGAATCAGATGCATTAACAGACCTTGCCAATAAAAAACGTCCAATAGCTATAAATGGACATCAAATAGATATGATAATAGAGGAGTTTTATAGAGACATAGAATATACACATGGAGTACAAGAAATACTGCATCTTATTAAAAACACTAAAATAAGACTTAATAATGTAGAAACAGATGCTGAAAAAAGGCCAATTAAGATTGGGATAATTGGAGAGATATATACTATTATTGAACCTTATGTAAATTTGGATGTAGAAAAAAAGCTAGGACATTTAGGTGCAGAAGTAGAAAAGTCCCTAACTCCAAGTGATTGGGCAAAACATCATATTTTTTCTTTTCCATTTGGTTCAAAGGAAGAAAAAAGTAAATGGGAAGCAGCAAAGCCATATTTAAGCACTTTAGTTGGAGGTCACGGAAGAGAAACCGTAGGAAGTGCAGTACAATATGCTCAACAAGGCTTTGATGGATTAGTACAGATATTTCCTTTAACATGTATGCCTGAAATAGTTGCAGAGAGTATATTGCCTTCTATTAGTAGAGAGCATGATATACCCATACTTACCTTAGTAGTAGATGAGATGACAGGGGAAGCAGGATATCTAACTAGACTTGAGGCTTTTGTAGATCTTTTGAAGAGAAGAAGGGAGGACAAAAATAATGAAGGAATGCTACTTAGGGGTTGATGTAGGTTCTGTGAGTACAAATATTATTTTAATGGATGAAGAGGATAATCTTGTATTAAAAAAATATATAAGAACTCAAGGAAAACCCATAGAAATTTTACAAAATGGGCTTGGAGAAGTTAAGAAAGATATTGGTGAATTATCAATAAAGGGAGTTGGAGTTACTGGCAGTGGAAGGTATCTTGCAAGTGTGATCCTAGGAGCAGATGTTGTAAAAAATGAGATAACCTCCCATGCTGTAGCATCAATAAAATACCTTCCTAAAGTTAGGACTATTTTAGAAATCGGAGGACAGGATTCAAAAATAATATTATTAAGAGACGGTATAGTAACTGATTTTGCAATGAATACTGTGTGTGCTGCAGGAACAGGTTCTTTCTTAGATAGGCAAGCTTCCAGACTAGGCATAGAAATTGGATATTTCGGAATGTTAGCTTTAAAGTCTAAAAACCCAGTAAGAATAGCTGGTAGATGTGCAGTTTTTGCAGAATCAGACATGATACACAAACAGCAGCTAGGTCACAATCAAGAAGATATAGTAAGAGGACTTTGCCAAGCATTGGTTAGAAATTATTTAAACAATGTAGGAAAAGGAAAAGAAATATTAGATACAGTAGTGTTCCAAGGAGGTGTGGCTGCTAATATAGGAATTATTAAAGCTTTTGAGGACGAACTTAATACAGAAGTTAGAGTTCCAGAAAACTATGATGTTATGGGTGCTATTGGAGTGGCCTTATTAGCTAAAGAAGAAATAAAGGTCAAAGGGAAAACAAGCTTTAGAGGATTAGGAATATCAGATACGCCATATAAAGTTAAAGGCTTTGAATGTGGAGATTGTTCGAATATGTGTGAGGTAATTGAAATAGATGCAAACAATTCTATTGTAGCTAGATATGGTGATAAATGTGGTAAATGGACTGGACAATTGGTAGTTTCAAATAAAAACTTAGCATAAAAACAGATATATTAAGTATCTGTTTTTTTATGCTATAATTATATCATCAACAAGAATAGGGGATGACATTATGGATGAAAACTACCTAAAAAACAATTCTTTAGAACCTGAAAAACACAATGGAAACAAGAAAAATAGCTGGGATTATAAGCAAACATTAGTAAATGGACTGAAAAATGGACTAGAAACAACTTGGACATTGTCTAAAATTATAGTGCCTGTATACTTTGCTGTGACAGTCTTGAAGCATACGCTTCTATTAGAGGCTATATCCAATGTTTTTAAACCCTTTATGAATATAGTTGGTCTACCTGGAGAGGCCGCAATAGTATTAGTATTAGGCAATATGGTTAATCTATATGCTACACTAGGTGCCATAGCTACACTGGCTTTGACATCAAAGGAGATTACAATTATTGCAGTTATGCTTTCTTTTTCTCATAGTTTATTTATGGAAACAGCAGTTGCCAAAAAAACAGGTATAAATGTAGCAATTATACTAATTATTAGAATATCACTTGCAATAGTATCTGGATTAATTTTAAATCTGTTTTTATAATTGGAGGAGAAAATATGAGCCTTGTAGATGTATTAAAAGAAGGAGCTACAGGAAGTATAAGTTCGATTTTAAATATGGCAAAGATAATTATACCACTTATGGTCGTTATTCAAGTATTAAAGGATCTAAATGTATTAGGCAAACTATCTAATAATATGAAGCCACTGGCAAAATTCTTGGGTATTTCAGAGGATTCTACATTTCCACTAATTATTGGACTTACACTAGGTCTTGCTTATGGAGCAGGAGTAATAATAAATAGCGCAAAGGAAGGAAACTTAAGTAAAAAAGACCTTTATCTTGTAGTTATTTTCTTGGTGGCTTGCCATTCTGTATTTGAGGACACATTGTTATTTGTTGCTATTGGTGCAAATGGTTGGTTGTTACTCGGTATAAGAGTAATCGTTGCATTAGTCTTAACAACTCTAGCAGCTAAGCATATTGACAAGATGTTGTCAAATAATAAAATAAAATTGTAAATCAAGAAGGATTTTGTTGGAAAAAGTAGAATATATTATCTATGATTTATAATGGGGGGATATTATGGCATTCTTAACTATTGATGAAGTGAAAGTGGGAATGATTTTAAATGCTAATGTCGATAATGAAACTACAGGGGCTATATTATTGGCTAGTGGTACAGTATTAAATAGGAATAATATTTTTACCTTAAAGAATTTAGGAATTAAATATATAGACATATATGTAAAAAAAGATGAAGAAGATTATTTAATTGTTAATAATGAGAGTTTTACAGAAAAATATGAGAAATTTGCCGAAAAAACCAAATCAATCTTTTCTAATGCAAGATTTGGAAAGAAGCTAGTTGTATGTGAGATTGGTGAAACCGTAAATGAGATGATGGATGAAATAACCAAAAGTAATAATATCCTAGCAAGGCTAAGACAGATTGAAGAAGATGATGATTATACCTTTCAGCATTCTCTTGATGTATGTATGCTAGCAACAATGATTGGGAAATGGTTAGGTTATACACCTGTGGAACTTAAACAGCTTTCATTAGCGGGATTGTTTCATGATATAGGCAAGGTTAAAATACCAGACAATATTATTTATAAGCCAGGAAAACTGACTGAAATAGAGTTCGATTCTGTAAAAAAGCATACTGTTTTAGGATATAATTTAATTAATGAAACTATGGAGCTTAGCAAGAATATTGCTCATGGTGCATTACAACATCATGAAAGAGAGGATGGAAGGGGATATCCATTTGGAATAAGTTCTAATAAGATTCATGAATTCGCAAAAATAATAGCTGTATGCGATATATATGATGCTATGACAACAGAAAGAGTATATAAGGGTAAGCAATCACCGTTTTTAGTAGCAGAACAGATATTTGAAGATAGCTTTGAGACATTAGATCCTAGAATAGCAACAGTATTTATCAATAATATATCTAAGTTTTATGTGGGAAATATTGTCAAGCTTAGTAGTGGAGAAATTGGTGAGATAATTTATATTCATAGACAAATGCCTACTAGGCCAATAGTAAAAATAGATGATAAATTTATTGACTTGTTAACTGACAGATACTATCACATAGCAGATGTAATAAACTAATCAGAAGCAAAGATAAAAGCTCAAATCTAAGAGGAATTGAGCTTTTAAATATATCTTAATATTTATTCTTCAATTTTTTCTACTTCAGCTGTTTCTGTTCCACAGCGGCGTGGTCTTGTGTTATCAATTTGTCTAGGAAATAGACTTGGGAAAGTGCTACAAATGGGGGACTCCTCAGCTGATAGCACTGGAAATCCAGTAGATAATACACAAAGCTGAACAGGAACTATGATTTTCTTTTCACAAGTTACACATAGGGCAATTAGTAAATTAGCTCTAACTACACCCGTTGATGGATTGATCATAAGATCTCTAACTATGCTATTTGTTGCAAGTCTTGTTTCGCAAGAAATATTACAGAACTCTGTAAATCTTGGTAAGAAAGCACCTTGGAATACAGATGGTAAACAAAGCTCAAAGAAATTTGTTAATAATAGTGGGTTTTCAGCTGATCCTACAGGTACATTAGCAGTTAATGTAGCCACACACTCTCTTTCACAGTCATCAGAATAAAGAACGTCTATTTCTATAAGAACATTTCCTGTGATTCTTATGTTTTGAGTTCCAAAAATAGGTGTTCCTCTTCCTAGCTCATCACAATCTTCAGTATCAGTATAAACTAATCTTTCACTAGCAAATCCATCAGGTCCTATTGCTGTTACTGGCATTCCGTTTGCAGTTTCTACAAACTCTGCACCAGAAAGAGTAGTCTCTGGAGTAGCTATAAGATTTTCTATATCGCTGATATTTCCTGGGTTAAAGAATTTCCTACATCTAATATCAAGCACCCTTATTATTCTTGCTCCTCTTCCCAAAGCTGGGGAGAATGTCTGATTAGCAACTGTTCTAATTGCTTGAAGATTAAACAGTTTTGCATCATATACTTTCTGTACATATATTGGTTCGGTTACAACCTTTCTCAAATTCCCATCGAATGGTCCACAGCCGGTTGTTGCTGTACAGCATCTATCAGGTAAAGCAAGGTTTATTGGTCCAGTTTTATTACCACAAGACATAACTAATCCTCCTTTTCTAAAATATGAAATACTACTTATTCTCAATATATTCTCCTGTAAAAATTATGTTACTTTCATGTGCCAATTTGTCATATTTTTCATTGTGAAAAATACTATTATATAAAGAGTGAACTATGGTTTATACAATATATTATGAATTTGTACTTCGATGGGTTACAGAATATATTACAAGGAGGTGCTTAAATGGGTTTTGCAAATATTCATGATGTACTTGTAATGGATAATAAAGAAAACATATATAGTTTCTATTTATATAAAAATAAGATAAAAATGATATTATATGATAAAAACACTGAAAAAGCGACAAAAAATACAATTATAAACGATTGCCTTGATGAGTATGATTCAGCCATATCTAAAGATGGGAGAGTTTACTTAGTATGTCAAAGGATAGATGGTAGTATTGTATTAGTATCAATAGAGGGATACAGAAAAGAGGAACATATTCTGGCTGATGAATTTGATGCTAAGCTTAGAAATATAAATATAAAATTAATTGGTGAGCAAATACATATTATTTACTGTATAGAATCAAATGAAGCAAAAAATAAATTTAGAGTATACCACCATAGTTTGATAAATGAAAAATGGGAAACACATGTAGTTTCAGATATAACTATTGGAGATTTTTTAAATCCTATTTCTATTATAGAGCTAGGAGATATGTTAGTAGTAGGATACTCTGATAAAGTAGATAACATTGAACAAGTTTTTATAAGTACCTATGATCAAGACGGTGATAAATGGTCAGATAAAATTCAACTTACTACAGACAATTCAATGAAGATGTATTTGGATATGTTAGGTAATAATAATAAGATTGATTTATGCTACAGCAAACTTATAGAAGGTAATTTTGTAGTCACACATGAAAAGTATAGTATATTGAATGGGGAAGCTACTAGGGTAGTAGAGCACGGTCTATCAAATCCAGCAAATTGCATGTATCCTACTCTTATACAAAGTAGCGAAACATTATGGACCATATGGATAGAGTATAACGGGCTAATAAGTTGTTTTTCAGAGGATGGAGGACTTACATGGAGCACACCTTATTCATGGGAAGACTCTAAAAAAGATGATTTTGCTAGGTATAAATTTTCTACTAATAACAGTGGCATAATAGATGATTATAACTTCAATTATGGATTTGCAACTTATGGTGAAAATACTTCCTTTATTGGATTTGGTGATATAGAAAATGCAGTAGAGGTTCCAATAAAATCTGAAATTAAAAAAAAAGAAGATAAAGGAGATATAGAAAACATGGAAAACATGCTGGATATAGAAAAAAATAAAATAGAAGATAGCGTGATGACAGGGAGAGAGATAAAAGAAAAAATCCCACTTGACCAGTCAAAAGAAATACAAGAAAGAGTGACAATAATAGAACAGGCTCTTAAAACTATAAGTGAAATATTAGAGAATAAGATAGTCGATAGCGACTTTCAAGTTCAGATTGTTTATGAGTTTAAAGAAAAAATTGAAATACTTGAAAAACGAGTAGATGATATTGAATATTTTTTAAGCAAAAGAAGGGGCCCCTTAAGAAGATAATAAAAATTGGCTTGAGCATCAAGCCAATTTCTATTTTGCCATCATACTGAGCGAAGCGAAGAATCTGTTACTTGCTATAAATATCTTTTTCAAATATTTCCCTTATAATATTTATATCATCAGTGATACTTAATATTAGCATAAGTTTAATCCGAGCCTTTTGTCCTGGAAGGTTATCTCCAAAAATAGCACCAGCGTCTCTAAGATTCTTTCCACCACCAGTATAACCATATGTATCGAGCACTCTACCAGTTGGACATCTTGATACAATTACCACTGGAATATTTCTATTTAGACTTCGTTTAATTCCCTCATACATTTCAGGAGGAAGATTGCCACGGCCCATAGCCTCAATGACAATACCTTTATATCCATTATCTATGCAATAATCAATTAAATCTGAACCCATCCCAGCAGCACTCTTTATTAATGAAACCTTACATTCAATGTCATCAGTTTCAATATGATGATGGCTGACTATATCTCTATAAAAAATAACTTTATCATTATCTACTATGCCTAAAGGACCAAATTCAGGAGATTTAAAGGTGTCTAAAGATAGAGTGTTTGTCTTTGTCACATGAGATGCAGCATTAACTTCATTATTCATTACAACCAGTACACCTTTATTTTTAGCTTCTTTTGATATGGCTGTACAAATAGCTGCAGATAGATTGCTTGGTCCATCATAGCCTAACTCTGAAGAGTTTCTCATGGCTCCAACAACAACAATAGGTTTTTCTGATTTGATAGTCAAATCTAAAAGATAGGCAGTTTCCTCAAGCGTATCTGTACCATGGGTTACTACTAGCCCAGTTATATCATCTCTTTCCACAGTCTTTTTTACAAGCTTGGACAATTCTAACATCATTTTTGGAGTTATATGAGGACCTGGATAATCTCCATAATTAATTGTTTCAATATCAGTGAATTTTTCAATATTAGTGACCATAGCCATTATTTCTTCGCTGGATAAGGCTGGAATAGCTGCATTTAACCTAGGGTCAACCTTCATAGATATTGTACCACCAGTGAAAATTACAGCAACTTTATTATTCACAATTAGCACCCCCATAGAATGGAATTAACTAATACTATTTTAGCATAAAAAAGAAATATAATAAAAGAAATGTAGTTATGTTAATAACTTTTAATATGCAAAATAAAACTCATATTATCAGTGCCTCAAGAAATGAGTTTAGAATAATTGAAGATTTCAATAAAGATGAATGTATTCAAGCAGTTATTAAAGATGGAGGAGTTAATAGAACTACAGTGAATTTTAATTAATGAATTGATCAGGTAATATTACACTGTAAATAACGTTCGTGCAAGTCGCTCATATAAAGGCTAACCAAAAAACAAAAAGACCCCTCGAGGGGGTCTTTTGTGCATTCCTATACGTTTAGGAAGCAAAGTAAACCGTTCAAAAGGGGTATTGGGAATAGAGATCTCATTTGAGGTTACCAGGGGGATAACCACAAACAGATTATAACAAATTACGACAAGCTTTGCAAGGTTTTTTGTGAAAAATGTTAAAGAAGAGTTAAGTAGGCTTATTGGATTAGTCAGAATAAATTATTTTGCTATTAACAATCCTTTTCACTTTAAGTAATTTCCTATATAATAATAAATATGTAAATCTCTTCTTAGAACATGGTATATATAGATAATATAAATATATAAAAATCAAACACTTATATAATACTAGATGTAGAAGGATTATTTTTTAAATGGGGTGAACTAATGAAGGTTTATTTAGATAACAGCTCTACAACCAGACCGAGAGACGAAGTTATAGAAGAAATTTATCATATGCTAAAAGTTCAATATGGAAATCCATCATCTTTACATAGAATGGGACTAGAAGTTGAAAAACGAATAGAAAGCTCAAGAAAAATAATATCTGATTTTATCAGATGTGATAAAGATGAAATGTTTTTTACAGCAGGTGGTACTGAATCAAATAATCTAGCTATTCAAGGTATAGTAAACAAGAATATTAAAAGAGGAGATCATATAATCACAACTAAATTTGAACATTCTTCAGTATTGAACACTGCAAAGTACTACGAAAACAAGGGATTAAAGGTTACTTATCTTGATTTAGATGAATATGGTATGATAAGTTTAGAACAATTAGAAAATAGTATTAGTAAAGACACTATTCTAGTGACAATCATGATGGTAAACAACGAAATAGGTACAGTTCTTCCTATAAATTCTATTAGTAAAATAGTAAGAAATAAAAATAGAAATACGAGGATTCATGTAGATGGGATCCAAGCCTTTGGCAAGTTAGATATAGATGTTACGAAGCTTAATATAGATACATTATCTTTTAGTAGTCATAAGGTTCATGGACCAAAAGGAGTAGGTGGATTATATGTTAAGAAGGATATTATTCTTGAGCCTATAATCTTTGGAGGTAATCAAGAAAGAGGCATAAGGTCAGGCACTGAAAACATACCAGGAATCATAGGTCTTGGAAAGGCTGTAGAGATACTAAAAGATAAGTATAGGCAAGAAGCAGAAGATATGCAAAAGCTTAAAAGCTATTTTGTGAGAAGGTTAAAAGATAGTATAGGCAACATTAGAATAAATAGTTTGTTGGATGAAAGATGTGCTCCCCATATATTAAATGTTTCCTTTATGGGAGTTAGAGGTGAAGTATTACTACATTATCTAGAGGATAATCAGGTATACATATCTACAGCATCAGCTTGCTCCTCACATGGAAAAGGAAAGAGTCATGTATTAAGGTCAATAGGCTTAAAGGATGATGAGATTGAAGGTGCAATCAGATTTAGCTTTTCACATTATAATACATCTGAGGAAATAGATTATGCAATAGGAAAACTTGAGCAATCAGTAAGTGATATTAGAAGAATAACTATGAGGTGAGAATATGGATAAGGTAATAAGTGTTAGCTTCGGAGAACTAGCTTTAAAAGGACAAAATCGTTATTTTTTTGAGAATAAGCTAGTGACAAATATTAGAAACATTGCAAAAGGAATGGGACAAATTAAAGTTTACAAAGACCAAAGCAAGATATACATAGAGGTTGCAGAGGAATATCAAGATGAACTAATCAAGAGGTTGAAAAGAATTTTTGGTATAGTTAATATTAGTCCCTGCTATAGAATTGAAAAAGATATAGATGAAATAAAAAAGATTTCATACAAAATATTGGAGGAAGCAAAAAATAAAAGAGGAATTAAAACTTTTAAAGTAGATGTCAATAGGGCAGACAAAAGATTTCAACCTAATTCAGTAGAACTTGCAAAGAAATTAGGGGCATATATATTAGACAATTCAGAGGATATAACTGTAGATGTACACAATCCGGATGTTTATGTATATGTGGACATCAGAACTCACTGTTACATATATACTGAAAAAAACAAAGCATTTGGTGGATTACCAGTGGGTACAAACGGAAAAGGATTATTACTATTATCAGGTGGTATTGATAGCCCTGTAGCAGGCTTTATGATAGCTAAGAGAGGTGTGGAAGTAAGTGCTGTGCATTATCATAGCTATCCATTCACTAGTGAAAGAGCAGAAGAGAAGGTTAAGACACTTGCTGAAATACTAACTAATTATTGCGGGAAAATTAAATTGTATAGTGTGAACTTATTAAATATACAAAAGGAAATCAATGAAAAATGTCCTAAGGACGAAATGACTATTATCTCAAGAAGATTTATGATGAGAATAGCAGAAAAAATTGCCATAAAAGAAGAGATAGATGCATTAATTACGGGAGAGAGCTTGGGTCAAGTAGCCAGCCAAACAATTAAAGGAATACATGTCACGAATTCTTCTGTTAGCTTGCCAGTATTAAGACCTTTAATAGGGATGGATAAAGTGGAAATAACAGACATATCTAAAGAAATAGGTACTTTTGAGACTTCAATTCTACCTTTTGAAGATTGTTGTACAGTTTTTTTGCCTAAACACCCTGTAACAAGGCCTAAATTAAAGGATATTGAAGAATCAGAAAAATCCTTAGATATTGAAAACCTAATAGAAGATGCAATAGGAAAAATTATAATTTATGAAATGAGACCTTAATATGTTTTAGTAAAACTTGTATTTTTGTAGTATTATATAAGTATTAAGAATATTATTTTATTAGTATTAAGAATTGACTTAGGAATTTAAAGTAAAGGAGAATGAATTATGAGACTAGGCTTAATTGTACTTGTTGTAGTACTTGTAATAGTAATAGGTTTTGGTGCTGCTATTGCTGGAAGCTACAATAATTTAGTGAGGTTAGACGAAGAAACTAATGCAAAATGGGCGCAAATTGAGAATCAATTGCAGAGAAGAGCGGATTTAATACCTAATTTGGTAAATACAGTAAAAGGGTATGCGGCTCATGAGGAAGGTGTATTATTAGGAGTTACACAAGCTAGAAGCAAACTTGAAACTGCTAGAACTCCTGGTGAACTTGCAGATGCCAACGCACAGCTTACTACTGCACTAGACAGATTAAATGTAGTGGTAGAAGCTTATCCAGAGCTTAAAGCTAATGAGAATTTCATAAGATTTCAAGATGAGTTAGCAGGAACAGAAAACAGACTTGCTGTTGCTAGAATGGATTATAATGAATCAGCAAAATCACTTAATGGAAAAATAAGATCATTTCCAACAAATATTTTCGCTGGTATGTTTGGTTTTGACCAAAGGGAATATTTTGAAGTAAGTGAACAAGCAAAAGACGCACCACAAGTAAACTTTTAGTGGGTGAATTGAATGAAGAAAAACAGATTAATTCTTTGTTTTCTGTTGACAATTCTCTTATTATCAGCTAGTATCACTGTCTATGGAAGTGGAGTTGACCTTCCTGAACCAAGCAGATATTTTTATGTTTATGATGAGGCTAATATTATAGATAACTATTTAGAGGATTATATAATCAATGCTAATGAGCAGCTCTATAACAAAACTGGAGCGCAAATAGTAGTTGCTACATTGAATTCATTAAATGGGAACAGTGAACAAGAGATAGGTGTGCAGCTTTTTAGAAAATGGAGTATAGGAAGTAAGGAAAAGAAGAATGGTGTTTTGATGCTTATAGCTCCTAAGGAAAGAGCACTTTGGATAGAGATAGGCTATGGACTAGAAGGAGCGTTACCAGATGGAAAAGTGGGAGGAATTAGGGATAAACTAATTATTCCTTATTTTAAAGAAAATGACTATAATACAGCTATATTAAAAGGTTTTGACGCGATTTTATCTGAAGTAGCTATTGAGTATAATATAGAAAAATCAGATAACACAGATTACCAAGGGAATTACAATGATGATGAAAATAGCAATACTGAAATCAAAGTAAACCCTATACTTATAGCCATAGGTATTATAGTATTCTTGATTATAGATTTCAAATTTTTTGGTGGATTTCTTACTATGATGATACTTAGGTCCTCATCAAGAGGAGGCTATGGTGGCAGAGGTGGCAGAGGTGGCGGCGGAAATCGTGGAGGAGGAGGCTCCTCTGGTGGCGGTGGAGCTGGCGGAAGGTGGTAGGGCGTAGACTATAAGTTCTACGCTTTCTTCTATTTGTTTTTCCTATATCCAATAACTTGTACCTGAACCTCATTTTATCATACTAAACGACAGCAAATATCTATTTTTTTTGGATAGTGAAACCTAACTTTTATAACAATAGAGTTTTAATTTTAAGAGAAGGGTTATAAATATTATTAATTGGGTAATAATACATCAGTAAAGCGAATGCAAATCATTTGCATTAATAGGAGGAAGTTTCATTGAAAACAAAAAATATTAGAAAACTATATTTAATTATTTTAGCACTAATACTTTTACTAAGTGGATGTAAATATG